>CAZWNI010000049.1:0-9255 GCA_964635385.1 uncultured Oscillospiraceae bacterium | reverse complement strand
CACTTCCAAGGGTTCATCAAAGGAATAATCCCCGATGATGTCCCCCGCCAGACAGGTAGGACCACCCAAACGATAGGTGTAAGGTTTTTCTCCTTCACAGCCGGAAGCCAGCAGCGGCGGGCGGTAGGGCATCTCCAGCACGTCCGGCATATGGCAGGCAGCGGTGGTGTCCAGGATAGCGATGGAGAGATGGTTTTCCATCCGCTCCAGCACGGTGCAGACCAGATACCCGGCCCGAAGCGCCACCGCTTCCCCCGGCTCCAGATACACCTCCACCCCATAGCGCTTCTGCATCCGCCGGATACACCGGCGCAGGGTTTCCAAATCATAGTCCGGGCGGGTGATGTGATGGCCGCCGCCAAAGTTTAGCCACTTCATACCGGGAAGATACTTTCCAAACTTCTCCTCCACCGCATCCAAGGTGATTGCCAGGGCGTCGGAATTCTGCTCGCAGAGAGTGTGGAAATGCAACCCCTCCAGCCCTTCCAAATCAGCGGCTGTCAAATAGGCGGCGGCAGTGCCCATCCGGGAGCCGGGAGCGCAGGGATCGTAGATTGCATGATCCTGGGTAGAGCATTCCGGATTGACCCGCAGCCCGCAGCTTACCTTCTTTTCCCCTCTTTCCACCACAGGACGGAACCGCTTCCATTGAGCGGGGGTGTTAAAGACAATGTGGTCGGAGAAGTGCAGAATTTCTTCCAATTCATCGGGGCGGTAAGCCGGGGCGAAGGTGTGTACCTGTTTGCCCATCTCCTCATACCCCAGCCGGGCTTCGTGCAAAGAGGAGGAAGTGACCCCATCCAGGTATTCCCCCATCAGAGGATACAGGGTGTAGCAGGAAAAGGCTTTTTGAGCCAGAAGAATCTTACAACCGGTATCCTGGCGAAGCTGGCGGAGCAGTTCCAGATTTTGCTTCAGTTTTCCTTCGTCGATGACATAAGACGGGCTGGGAACCTGCTTTGGGTCAAAAGGGAGACGATGATACGCCGCCTCCCGAACTTTGGCCCTCACCCTTCCACCAAGGTGGGGTTGAAATCCTCATTCCAAGGCAGGCCCCACTTGTTCAGCGCATCCATAAAGGGATCGGGATCAAATTCCTCCACATTGTAGACGCCGGGTTTCTTCCATTTTCCGGTGAGCACCATCATGGCCCCGATCATGGCGGGAACGCCGGTGGTGTAGCTCACCGCCTGACTGCCCACTTCCGCATAGCACTTTTCATGGTCGCAGACGTTGTAAACGTAGTAACGGACTTCCTTGCCGTCCTTCACGCCGGTCATAATGCAGCCGATGTTGGTCTTGCCCTTGGTGCGGGGCCCCAAAGATGCGGGGTCCGGCAGCACCGCCTTCAAGAATTGCAGAGGAACGATCTGTTTGCCCTCAAACTCAATGGGTTCAATGGAGGTCATGCCCACATTTTCCAGGCACTTCAGGTGGGTGAGATAGCTCTGACCGAAGGTCATAAAGAAGCGAATCCGCTTAATGCCTTTGATGTTTTGCCCCAGGCTTTCCAGCTCTTCGTGGTGGAGCAGGTACATATCCTTCTCCCCGATCTGAGGGAAGTCGTACACCCTTTTGATCTCCATGGGCCTGGTTTCCACCCAGCGGCCGTTTTCCCAGTAGCTGCCGTTGGCGGACACTTCGCGGATGTTGATTTCGGGATTGAAGTTGGTGGCAAAGGGATAGCCGTGATCCCCGGCGTTGCAGTCCAAAATATCAATGTAGTGGATTTCATCAAAGTAGTGCTTCTGGGCATAGGCACAGAACACCCCGGTGACTCCGGGATCAAAGCCGCAGCCCAGCACCGCCGTAATGCCGGCCTGCTCAAACCGCTCCCGATAAGCCCACTGCCAACTGTATTCAAACTTGGCGGTATCTTCCGGCTCGTAGTTGGCGGTGTCCAGATAATCGGTTTTGGTGGCCAGACAGGCGTCCATAATGGTGAGATCCTGGTAAGGCAGGGCCACATTGATGACGATGTCCGGCTTTTCCTGTTCCATCAAGGCAATGAGCTGGTTGACGTCGTTGGCATCTACCTGGGCGGTGGTGATTTTTGTTTTGGTGGTGCTTTCCAGCTTTTCCTTGAAGGCGTCACACTTGGATTTGGTGCGGCTGGCAATGCAGATGGAATCAAACACATCGCTATTCTGGCAGCACTTATGGATAACTACTCCGGCGACCCCGCCGGCGCCGATGATCAATGCTTTCGGCATAGAAAAACCCTCCTTCGCATTTACCACATCTAAGATGGTTTGTACAGTTAATGAAAATCCCTTTCTTCACTCTGCTTCAAAAGCTCCAGCACATAGTTGGGAAGGGCAAAACAGCCTTTATGAAGATCGGTGTTGTAATACCGGGTCTTCAGTCCCAGGCTGTTCCAGCGATCCGCCTGGCAATCCAGCACCGGATCCAACCCCTTGCTGGCAAAGCCAAACAGCCAATGACCGGAAGGATAGGTGGGGATATGGATTTGATAGCACTTGCAGACTTTGAACACCCCGAAAAGCCGGTTATGGGCCCGCTGCATGGCTTTGGCGTCCATGGGATAGTAGGGGCTTTCGTGCTGGTTAATCAGGATACCCCTATCGGTCAAGGCTTTGTAACAGTTGCCGTAAAACTCCTTGGTGAACAGCCCCTCCCCCGGTCCAAAGGGATCGGTGGAATCCACCAGGATAAGATCGTACTCCTGAACGTGATACCGAACGAACTTCAAGCCGTCCTCATAGTAAATATGCACCCTGGGGTCTTCCAGCTTACAGGCGGTTTGAGGAAGGTACTCCTTGCACACCTGAACCACTTCCCTGTCAATCTCCACCATGTCAATGTGCTCAATGGTGGGATAGCGGGTCAGCTCCCGGATAGTGCCGCCGTCTCCGGCGCCGATGACCAGCACCCGGCGAATGTCCGGATTCACTGCCATGGGCAGGTGTACCATCATTTCATGGTAGATAAACTCATCTTTTTCGGTGAGCATCATATAACCGTCCAGGGTGAGAATCCGGCCGAAATCGTAGGTATCCATCACGTCAATCCGCTGGTACCGGCTCTGCCGGGTTAGGACGCACTCTTTGATTTGTACTGAAAATTTGGCGTTTTTCGTATGCGGTTCGGAAAACCATAATTCCATATTTTCCCTGCCTTCTTTTTCAGAGATGTTTCGTTTGATCCATTTTTATTACATTCAGCCGCTCAATGGAAAGATCCTCCGTGCCGGTAAGGAAACAGCCCTTTTCCCGGGCATAACGGATATATTGCAGGATCTCCCCGGTGACCAACTCGCCCGGAGCCAGAATGGGAATCCCCGGCGGATAGCACATCACAAATTCGGTGCAGACCCGGCCCAGGCTTTCCTCCACAGGCACCGACTCCTTGGGACTGTAAAAAGCCTGCTGGGGCGGCTGTTTCACCACCGGAGGAATGTATTCGTGATCGAACATACCGGTGGGATCTTTGCCGTACAGCCGCTTAATCTCACTGAGAGCGGAAATCAGCCGCTCGACTTCCAGTTCCCGGTCCCCGGCAGAGACAATGGCCAGAATGTTGCCGATGTCTCCAAACTCAATCTGAATGTCGTATTCATCTCGGAGCAGGTCATACACCTCGATGCCTGCCAAGCCCACGTCCCTGGTATGAATGGACAGCTTGGTGGGGTCAAAGTCATAGACGGTATCCCCGTTGCACAGTTCCCGGCCAAAGGCGTAGTAGCCCCCGGTCTGGTTGATTTCCTCCCGGGCGTAGCTCACAAAATCACAGGTTTTGCGGAACATCTCCACCCCGTGGAGGGCCAGGTTCCGCCGGGCAATGTCCAGGCTGGACATCAGCAGATAGCTGGCGGAGGTAGTCTGGGTCAGGTTGATGATCTGCCGGACATAGTCGGCGTTGACCCGTTCTCCGCAGAGAAGGATACTGCTCTGGGTCAGACTGCCGCCGGTTTTATGGACGCTGGCCGCCGCCATATCCGCCCCGGCCGCCATGCCGGAAAGGGGCATCTCTTCCCCGAAATAGAAATGGGTGCCGTGAGCTTCATCGCAAAGCACCATCATTCCCTTTTGGTGCGCCAGCCGAACAATTTCCTTCAGGTTGGAGCAGACTCCGTAATAGGTGGGGTTATTCACCAAAATGGCTTTGGCGTCGGGATGCCGGGCGATGGTGCGCTCCACGTCCTCCATGGCCATACCCAAAGCGATGCCCAGCCGCTGATCCACTCCAGGGTTGATGTACACCGGATAGGCCCCGGTAAGCACCAGGGCATTGATGGCGCTGCGGTGAACGTTTCGAGGCAGGATAATCTTATCCCCCGGCTTGCAGCTGGAAAGGATCATGGCCTGCACTCCGGCAGTGGCGCCGTTGACCATAAAAAATGCGTTTTTTGCCCCAAAGGCATCGGCGGCCAGATCCTGGGCTTCCTTGATAACCCCTACCGGGTGACAGAGGTTGTCCAGAGGCTTCATAGAGTTGACGTCGCTTTGAAGGCAGGTGCGGCCCAAAAAGTCCCGCAGTTCTTTATTTCCCCGTCCCCCTTTATGACCGGGCACGTCCAGGTGGACAATGCGGTTGAGACGGTGATTTAACAGCGCCTCATAAAGGGGCGCTGCGGTTTGTTTGACTCGATTCAATTTTCAAACACCCCCTGCACAGCAGCAATCCTGACACAATCCGTCACCCATAAATGTTCATACCGGTGTAGATCTCCATCATCTCCCGACGAAGGCTCCGGGTGATCAGCAGCTTTTCCTCCGGGGAAAGCTGGTTGATGTCGGAATGGAACAGGTAGTTTTGAAGCTCCAATTCCGATTCCTTGATCAACATTTTGGTGTGGAAAATGTTGGACTGATACACATTGACGTCGATGGCATCGTAGCGCTGAAGGGTGTCCCAGGCGATATAGTCCTGTATGGAGGTAATGTCATGGTCGATAAACAATTTTCGGCCATCCATATCCCTGGTGAAGCCCCGCACCCGGTAATCCATGGTGATGATGTCCGAATCAAAGCAGCCAATCAGGTAATCCAGGGCCTTCAGCGGCGAAATCTTCCCGCAGGTGGACACGTCAATGTCCACCCGGAAGGTGGGAATGTTGTTTTTCGGGTGTGCTTCGGGAAAGGTATGCACCGTAACGTGGCTTTTATCCAGATGGGCGTGGACGGTTCGGTGTTCCGGTTTATACCGGCCGCCGTTGCAGGAATAATCCACCAGCTCAGGCTCCAAGGCCTCCTCGGCAATGAGGATATTCACCGATGCGCCCTGGGGCTCATAGTCCTGCTTGGAAATATTTAAGATCTGGGCGCCAATCATTTGGGTGACCTGACATAGGATATGGGTCAGACGCTCCGAATTGTACTGTTCATCAATATAAGCAATATATTGCTGCTGTTCCTGGGGCGTCTTTGCATAACAAACGTCATAAATGCAAAAACTAAGAGTTTTCGTTAAATTGTTGAAACCATAGAGCGTGAGCTTCTTTTCCAACCTCGTCTCACAGCCTTTCCTACGCAATGAATTCACCTTATTTTACCACAAAGGTCTATAAAATACAACTGAATTTTTGCAAAGAATAGGTTAAACGCCCTCAAGCCCTAATCTCCCCCTTTTCTGGGGAAAATTTCCCAAAGTTTCCCTGATTCCGCTGTTTTCAGTGAGCTTCACCTGATTTCATAAATTCTTTTGATTTTCGCCGGAAGTAATTCTACAAATGCAATGTAGTACACTCCAAAAGGAGGAGTTGACACGAGCAACATCATGGACAACCGAAAAGCCGCCATCATCGGAGGCGGGTTTGCGGACAGCGAAGGGGCGGAGACCACCGTGCGTCAGGCAAAATTACCGGACAGTTACCGTTATCAATCAACGGCAAAGTAAAAAGCGGCGTTTCCTGCAAAGAATGGGAAACGCCGCTTCGTTATCCTGGTTTGGAAGGTCAATTACAGTTCTGCAATCAATTCCACTTCTGCCAGCACATTTTTCGGCAGGGTCTTGACCGCCACACAGCTCCGGGCCGGTTTTTCGGTGAAATACTTGCCGTAGATCTCATTGAAGGCGGCGAAGTCGTTCATATCCGCTAAGAAGCAGGTGGTCTTTACGGTTTTGGCATAGCTGGTTCCGGCTTCTTCCAGCAAGGCGCCCAGATTCTTCATAATCTGTTCGGTCTGTCCCTGAATGGTGTCGCTGTCCACTTCCCCGGTGGCAGGATTGATTGCGATCTGGCCGGAAGTAAACAGCAGGCCACCGCTAATCACAGCCTGGGAATAGGGTCCGATGGCGCCAGGGGCTTTGTCGGTAGAAATGAATTTCATAGAAGATTCCTCCTTCAATTTTTACAACAGATTGTAGCCGTCCTCTTTCAAGGCATGGATAATCTGCTGTTTGTGGGCTTCGTCTCTGGTTTCCATTCGCATTTTCAGGATACAGGAATTGATGTCCATGTTGATGTCGCTGCGATCGTGGTTTACGTTTACCACATTGCCCCCCAGCTCCGCAATGATCCGGCTGACTTCCTGAAGCTCCCCGGGACGGTCGGTAAGCTCGATGGTGAGATCAAGGCTCCGGCCGCTTTTCAGCAGACCCCGGGAGATCACCCGGTTGAGAATGGTTACGTCGATGTTGCCGCCGCTGAGCAGGCAGCAGACCTTCCCTTCCACCGGAATCTTGCCGAACATTACCGCCGCCACGCCGACTGCGCCGGCTCCTTCGGTGACCAGTTTCTGCCGCTCCATCAAAGTCAAGATGGCGGTGGCAATCTCGTCGTCGGTGACAGTGACGATTTCGTCCACATATTCCTGGCAGAGAGCGAAGGTGTGTTCGCCGGGAGTCTTGACGGCGATGCCGTCCGCCACGGTGGAAACAGCCGTCAGGCTGCGGATTCCGTGTTCCTGCAAAGAGTATGCCATGCTGGGAGCGCCGGCTGCCTGCACTCCGTACACCTTGCACTGGGGGCGGAGATGCTTAATGGCATAGGCCACGCCGGAAATCAATCCGCCGCCGCCCACCGGCACCACAACGGCGTTGACATCGGGCAGCTGATCCAAAATCTCCAGACCAATGGTGCCCTGACCGGCGATGACGTCTTCATCGTCAAAGGGATGGATAAAGGTGTAGTTGTGTTCCTGGGTAAGCTCCACCGCTTTCTGGTAAGCGTCATCGTAAACGCCCTTGACCATGCAGATTTCCGCACCGTAATTCCGGGTGGCTTCCACCTTGGAGATGGGGGCGCAGTCCGGCAGACAAATGATGCTTTTGATGCCGTGCTTGGTAGCCGCCAGCGCCACACCCTGGGCATGGTTCCCTGCGCTGCAAGCAATGACGCCCCGGGCTTTTTCCTCCTCGGTGAGGGTGGAAATCTTGTAAGCGCTGCCCCGCACCTTAAAGGAACCGGTGACCTGAAGGTTTTCGGTTTTCAGGTAAATGCTCTTATTCGGCAAAAGGTTTGGTGCTTCGATTAAATCTGTTTTCCGAACCACGTCCTTTAATACATAGGACGCATGGTAGATTTTGTCCAGTGTCAACATAAAACAGGCCCCTTTCCAAAAATTCCAACAGAAAAGCCTCCGCCTCCCTGTTGCTCCCAGGAGACGAAGGCGTAAGCATCCGCGGTACCACTCCGATTGCCGGTATTCCGGCCACTCATACATCCAACAATGTATTTCCCGATAACGGCGGGCGTCCGGGCGGGGCTTACTGACTGGAATACCAGCGTTGGGCGGCCTGCTCACGGGGGATAACCATTGAAGCGGCGTTCCGGCTGTCTTGCACCAAACGGCAGCTCTCTGAACGGACGGCAGCTTCGGCGTCCCGATCTACGCATTTCTGAAAATATGATACTCTTTCCCCTTGGATTTGTCAAGAACAAAGAAGAAAATTTCTAAAATCCTTTACGGCTTCAAGGAGCGGATCTGCTCCAGCCACAGCGCCGCCGAAGCATCGCTGGGCATTCTCCAATCCCCTCGGGGAGAAAGGGTCATGGAACCCACCTTGGGACTGTCCGGCAGGCAGGAGCGCTTGAACTGCTGGGCAAAAAACCGGCGGTAGAAGGTTTCCAGCCACTTCAGGATAGTTGCATTGTCGTAGACATTCCCCAGGGCATACCGGCAGAGGCGGTACACCTTTTTGGGTTCAAAGCCCCAGCGGATGCCGTAGTACAAAAAGAAGTCGTGGAGTTCATAGGGACCCACCAGATCTTCCGTGACCTGGGCAATGGTTCCTTCCCCAGTGGGAGGAAGCAGCTCCGGGCTTACCGGTGTGTCCAGAATATCCAGAAGCACTTGGCGCAGCCCCGGTTCTTCTCCAGTATCCGCCACATAGCGCACCATGTGCCGAATCAGGGTCTTGGGAATGCTGGCGTTGACTCCGTACATGGACATATGATCCCCATTGTAAGTAGCCCATCCCAAAGCCAGTTCGCTCAGATCCCCTGTGCCGACCACCAGGCCTCCGGTTTGGTTGGCAATGTTCATCAGCACCAGGGTCCGCATTCGGGCCTGACCGTTTTCGTATACTACGTTGTGATCCTCCGCATCATGACTGATGTCCCGGAAATGCAGCAGCACGCTTTCCTTCAGATCCACCGTGCGAAAGGTAACGCCCAGCAACTGTGCCAGAGCCTGGGCGTTAGCCCGAGTTCGGCTGGTGGTGCCAAAGCAGGGCATGGTCACCGCCACCACATCGGAAGCGGGACGCCCCAGGCGTTTCATGGCCCGTGCTGCCACCAACAGCGCCAGAGTGGAATCCAAACCGCCGGACAAGCCCACCACTGCGGTTTTGGAACGGGAATGCTCCAACCGCTTACAAAGGCCGGTGGTCTGCATGGCAAAGATTGACTCGCACCGGCGGGTGCGCTGGGCTTCATCGGACGGGACGAAGGGATGGGGGTCCAACCAGCGGGTAAGGGTGGTTTCCTCCACCGGCAGAGTGAAGGAAACCAGGCGGAAGTCCCCTTCCCTGCCCTGCCGGTAGGTGGTAAGGCGACGGCGCTCCTGGGCCAGCTTGGACAGGTCCAGTTCGGTGACAACCAGTTGATTTTCAAAGAGTTTGCTTTCGGTCAAAATACTTCCGTTTTCCCCGATCAGGTTGTGGCCGGCAAAGATCAGGTCGGTGGAGGATTCTCCATAGCCTGCGTCGGCGTACACATAGCCGCTGACCAGCCGGGCAGACTGGCTGCTCACCAACTGTCGGCGGTAGTCCTCCTTGCCGATCATCTCATCGCTGGCGGAAAGGTTGCCGATCACCAACGCTCCGGCTTCCGCCAAATCTCCGGAAGGC
>CAZWNI010000048.1:0-9315 GCA_964635385.1 uncultured Oscillospiraceae bacterium | reverse complement strand
CCGCTGGTTGAACTCAATCCAATTCCAGTGCGCCGGTATACAGTTGGTAATAGGTGCCCTTCTGAGCCAGGAGCTGTTCGTGGTTGCCCCGCTCGATGATCCGCCCGTGGTCCAGCACCATAATGGCGTCGGAATTGCGGATAGTCGAAAGCCGGTGGGCGATGACGAACACCGTCCGCCCCTTCATCAGCTCGTCCATACCCTGCTGCACTAAGGCTTCGGTGCGGGTGTCGATGGAGGAGGTGGCCTCATCTAAAATCAGCACCGGCGGGTCGGCGATGGCCGCCCGGGCAATGGCCAAAAGCTGGCGCTGACCCTGGCTGAGCTGCTGGCCGTCGTCGGAGAGGATCGTCTCATAGCCCATGGGCAGCCGGGTGATAAACTGATGGGCGTTGGCCAATTTGGCGGCGGCGATAATATCTTCATCGGTGGCGTCCAAACGGCCGTAGCGAATGTTCTCCCGGATGGAACCGGTGAACAGGTGGGTATCCTGGAGCACCATTCCCAAACTGCGGCGTAAATCCCTCAGACAAATTTTATTGATGTTGATGTTGTCGTAGTGGATCTTGCCGTTGGCGATGCTGTAGAACCGGTTAATCAGATTGGTAATGGTGGTCTTGCCGGCGCCGGTGGAACCCACAAAGGCGATCTTCTGGCCGGGCTTGGCGTAGAGATCAATGTTGTGGAGCACCAGATGATCCGGGTTATAGCCGAAGCTCATATCGAAGAACCGCACATCGCCGGTGAGCTTGTTGTAGGTGACGCTGCCGTCCGCCTTGTGGGGGTGGCGCCAGGCCCAGGTACCGGTGCGATGGGGCGCTTCGGTGATATTGCCCTGTTTATCTATCTGTGCATTGACCAGGGTGACGTAGCCTTCGTCCGCTTCCGGAGTTTCGTCCATCATTCGGAAAATTCGTTCTGCGCCGGCCAAAGCCATAATCACTGCATTGGCCTGCTGGCTGATCTGACCGAAAGGCTGGGTGAAGCTGCGGGTGTACTGCAAAAAGCTGGCCAGGCCGCCCAGGCTCAAAGCCGTGAAGCCGCCCAGGGACATAACGCCGCCGATCACCGCCGCCAGCACATAGAGCAGGTACCCCAGATTGTTGATCACCGGCATGATAATGTTGGAGTAGTAGTTTGCCTTGACAGCGCTGTTGCAAAGCTGGTCGTTGATTTTTTCAAAATCATCTTCCGCCGCTTCTTCGTGGCAGAACACCTTGACCACCTTCTGGCCGGCCATCATTTCTTCCACAAAGCCGTCCAGAGTGCCCAAATCCTGCTGCTGGGCCACAAAGAACTTGCCGCTTCGTCCGGCAATGTACTTGGTGAGCAGCAGCATCACAATCACCATCACCACTGCCAGCAGAGACAGGGGCAGGCTGATGGTAAGCATGGCGATAAAGGTGGTGAGCACACTGATGCCGGCTGACAACATCTGGGGAATGGCAATGCTGATCATCTGGCGAAGGGTATCGGTGTCGTTGGTGTACAGGCTCATGACCTCGCCCCGGGCGTGGGTGTCAAAGTAGGAGATGGGAAGGCTCTGCATATGTTCGAACATCTCGTCCCGCACCCGCTTCAGCACGCCCTGGCCAATGTTTACCATCAGCCGGTTGTACACAAGGGAAGTGGCCACGCCGATGTAGTAAATCACCAGCATCAAAAGGATAGACTGGAACAGCCCGGAAAGGTCCGGCGACTGCTGCCCGATCAAAGGAGTAATCACCTCGTCGATGAGGTACCCCAAAAACAGCGGGCCGGCCATGCCGCAGACAGCGCTGATAATGATGGAAAGCAAAACAATGATAAACTGAATGCGATAGGTGCCGCTGACGTACTTCATCAGCCGGAATGCCGTTTTCATAGGGCTTTCCGCCCCCTTTTTCTTCGGCGCCTTACTCATGGTTCTCGGCCCCCTTTCCTCCCTGGGATTGATACACTTCCCGGTAAATCTTGTTGTTCTTCAACAGATTGGCCGGGGTGTCAAAGGCGTCTACCCGGCCGTTGTCCAACACGATAACACGGTCGGCGTTTTCCACCGAGTTAATGCGCTGGGCAATGATCAGCTTGGTGGTGCCGGGGATTTCTTCGGCAAAAGCCTTGCGGATCAAAGCGTCGGTGCGGGTATCCACTGCACTGGTGGAGTCGTCCAAAATCAAAATCTTGGGGTGGGCCAGCAGAGCACGGGCAATGCAGAGCCGCTGCTTCTGACCGCCGGAAACGTTGCTGCCGCCCTGCTCGATGTAGGTGTCGTAGCCGTCCGGGAAGCCCTTAATAAATTCGTCGGCCTGGGCCAGTTTGCAGGCATGGATAATTTCTTCATCGGTGGCATCTGGTTTGCCCCAGCGCAGGTTTTCCTTGATGGAGCCGGAAAACAGCACGTTCTTTTGCAGCACCATGGCCACCTGCTTGCGCAGCGCTTCCAGGCCGTATTTCCGCACGTCGATGCCGCCAACCAGCACACTGCCTTCGGTGACGTCATAAAGCCGGGGAATCAACTGCACCAAAGTGGATTTGGCGCTGCCGGTGCCGCCGATGATGCCCACCGTTTCGCCGGATCTGATGTGGAGATCCACCCCCGCCAAGGCCAGCTTTTTCTGATCCCCAATGTAGCTGAAGTTGACCTGGTTGAAGTCGATGGAGCCGTCCGGCACAACCTCTATCGGATCGGCGGGGTCCTTCAAAGCGCTCTCTTCGTCCAGCACTTCCACAATCCGCTCGGCGCTGGTGCGGGCCATGATAATCATAACAAACACCATAGACAGCATCATCAAGCTGGACAGAATCTGGGTGGCATAGGTCATCTGGCTGAGAAGCTGGCCGGTAGTGAAGTCTCCGGCAATGATTTGCTGGCCGCCCAGCAGGCAAATCAGGGTAATGCAGGTGTACATGGCGAACATCATCAGAGGCGTATTCATGCACACCAGTTTTTCTGCGGATACGAACAGGCTGTACACCCGATCGGAAATCCGGCGGAACTTTTTGTTTTCGTGGTCCTCCCGGACATAGGCTTTCACCACCCGCATGGCAGTGACGTTTTCCTGCACCACACGGTTTAAGCTGTCGTAGCTGCGGAACACCTTTTCAAACCGGGGATGGGCTTTCCAGGCAATCCAGAACAGACCTGCCCCCAGCACCGGAATGGCCACCAGATAGATCAGGCTCAGCTCCGCATTCAGCCGCACCGAGAAAATCACCGCAAAGATCAGCATAATGGGACCCCGGACCGCTACCCGGACGATCATCATATAGGCGTTCTGCACGTTGGTGATGTCGGTGGTGAGGCGGGTTACCAGGCTGGCATTGGAGAATTTGTCGATGTTGGTAAAGGAATACTGCTGGATTCGGGAAAACATATCCTTGCGCAGATTCTTGGCAAAGCCGGCGCTGGCTTTCGCTGCGAACCGCCCGGACAGCACCCCAAAAAACAGGGACAGGACAGAAGCCAGTACCAGCACAATGCCCAACTGCCAGATGTAGGTCATATTTCCCTGCTCAATGCCGTCGTCGATAATGGACGCCATAAGCATGGGGATCAGCACTTCCATCAATACTTCCAGAGACACAAACACCGGCGAAAGAATGGAGTCCTTTTTGAATTCTCGGAGACTTCTGGCTAATTTCTTAATCAAGATGTCGTCCTCCTTCGTTCTCATTGTGGATTTCGGTTGATTTACAGCAGTCCCCTATCAGGTTCTGCTGCATTTTCGTGACGACCCGGAAGAAGGTTTCCAAGTCTTGGGGCGCCACCCCTTTGGTGAGAAGAGCTTCGGTCCGTTCCATTTCCTGGTGCACCTGGCTGTAATGCTCCCGGCCCCGCCGGGTTGGGATCAACTGCTTGAGACGTGCGTCCTTTTTGCAGCTTTCCCGCCGAAGCAGGCCGTTTTTTTCCATCCGCTTCAACAAACCGGTGGCAGTGGACGGGCGCAGATGAAACGCCTTTTCCAAATCTTTCTGGTACACCGCAGGGTTTTGCAGGATAAACAGCAAAACCTGTCCCTGAGCTCCGCTGATGCCGCAGGCAGAAGCCGAGACTTCCATCCGCCTCCAGATTAAGTGCTGCAGCCGGCCCACCTGTGCGCCCACATTGGAATCGGGATCCATTGGTTTTCCCCCTCTCCAAATAAATATTTAGCTTGCTAATGATTAGTGCAACAAGAATTATAGCCATTCCTATTTTAATTGTCAATACTTTTTCACAACCAGACAAAAAGAAAACAGAACTCCCTTCAAACGAAAGAAAGTTCCGTTTTCTTGACAGTATGACTTGTGCCAATTACACAATTTCGCCCATCACATTGCCGCTGCACCCGGCAGCATTGGCTTCGTCAGTATCAATGTGCATGGCCAAAGCATAGTTCTTGCTGACCCGCACCACGGTGTCGCCGAAAATCAGGCTGCGTTCCGGAGTGGACACCTTTACACTGACAATCTGGCCGTTTTCCACACCGTATTCCTGTGCGTCTTCCGGCGTCATATGAATGTGGCGCTTGGCGGCGATGACCCCTTCCTTCAGCTCCACTTCTCCGGCAGGGCCAACCAGCTTACATCCGCTGGTTCCGGCCAGGTCCCCGCTTTCCCGAATCAAAGCGGTAAGCCCCAGCTTCCGGGCTTCGGTCAAAGACAATTCCACCTGGCTGGCGCTGCGCTCCGGACCCAGGATACTGCACATCATTTCGCCCTTGGGACCTACCACCTTCACCTTTTCGGTACAGGCAAACTGGCCGGGCTGAGACAGGTCTTTTTTGTTGTGCAGAACGGCGTCGGAACCGAACAGAGCAGCAAGATCCTCTTTGGTCACATGGACATGACGAGCGCTGGTTTCAACGATAAAGGACTTCATTGGAAACACAACCTTTCCTAACACATCTTTCACGATCTTTCAAATTCCGTCAACGATCACGGAATCTACTGTTATTATACAACCACAATTCCGGTTTTGCAAGGGCGAAAGAAAAAGCCGGCGGCTTTTCCTACAGGTGCGTTGGAAAGCCATCGGCTTGCTTTTTATTTTTTCCCCGCTTTTTTCAAAGCGGCATCCAGCCAAACGCTGGCAATGTCCAAAGCCTGATACAGGCCATTTTTTTCGGCGGTTTTTTCAAAGGCTTCCATGGGATTCAGGGAAGGATCGGTGTTAAACAGCTTTACCAACACTTTCTTGGAGCGGGTAATCTCTCCCTGCGCCTCTTCGTCCATCACCTGCATCATCACCACATAGGGTTCGTACATATTGCCATAATAAATCTGTTTGCCACTGCGCACCAACGGGCGGCCTTTATAGGTAAGAAATGCAGAAGAATCCATCTTCTTCCACCCCTTTCTGCATAGGAAATATCAAATTAAGTATAGCACAATGCCAGGCAAAACACAAGAGCGGCCTTTTTCCAAAAAGCAAAGGGGCGAGCGCATGTTTGCCCATTTTCTTATCCAGGTTCTTTCACCTTCGAGGTTGGATTGTTTGATTTGGTTTCATCGGGGGCGTCGTGCAAAAATTCCCGCACCCGGAACCGAGGACGCTGCTTGGTTTCCAGGTAGATCTTTCCAATGTACTCCCCCACAACGCCCACGCTCAGCAACAGCAGGCCGCCAATACCCCAAATGGATACCATCAAACTGGCCCAGCCGGGTTCGGTAGTTCCCCAAAAAAAGCCTACCACACTCCAGATCAGCATGGCAATGCTGACTAAAAACACCAAAACCCCTAAAACGGTAATCATCTTCATGGGCTTGGTGGAAAAGGAAGTAATTCCTTCCCCGGCAAAGGCTATCATCTTTTTTAAGGGATATTTGCTTTCTCCCGCAAACCGCTCTGACCGCTCATAGTGAACCACATCTGATTTGTAGCCGATCAACGGCACAATGCCCCGCAAAAACAGGTTGACTTCCCGATATTCTGAAAGGCCTTCCAAGGCACGGCGGCTCATCAGCCGGAAATCTGCGTGATTGTACACCGTTTTCACACCCAGATGATCCATCGCCTTATAAAAGCCCTGCGCCGTGGTGCGCTTAAAGAACGTGTCGGTTTCCCGGCTGGAACGCACTCCATAAACGATGTCGTTGCCTTCTTTGAATTTGGCTACCATCTCATCAATGGCGTTGATGTCGTCCTGCAAATCGGCGTCCATGGAAATGGCGGCGTCGCAGAGATCTTTCGCCGTCATCAATCCTGCCAGCAGCGCATTTTGATGGCCCTGGTTCCGGGTCAGGTCCACGCCGGAAAATCTGGGGTTTTCTTCATGGAGAGAGCGGATAATTTCCCAGGTGCGGTCCTTGGAGCCGTCGTTGACGAACATCACCCGGCTGTCCGGGGAGATGACGCCAGATGCAATTAAGGCATCGTATTTTTCCTGGAGACGGCGGCTTGTTTCCGGCAGCACTTCTTCTTCATTGTAACAGGGAATCACCAAAAATAGAACCGGCGTCATACCGCTCTGCTTCCTTTCTTTCTATTGTCCTGCAAAACCGGTTTGGAATGTATCCTCCCCAAAGTTTGCTTCAGGGAGAAACCGGAAAAGGTTACCGGCGATGTTTTTGCGGCGGTTTCGGCGGTTGGGGAATGGGGTACAGCTCGGTGTAGGATTCCGCTTCTGCCTCGTTGGCCGGAGGCGCAGGTATTAAACCAGTGCATTCCGTGGCGCTGGCCACATCCATCATTTCCTCCAACGGGTCTTCCTGAAACGCCCCTTGTTTATCTTGCGGTGACGGGAACATACTCTCCCTCCTTTCTGCAAAGGTTAGTATGCCCCCTTCTCAAGCGGAGAATCCCGCTTTATTTCCCCAGTTCAATCATTCTCTCAATGGAAACCCGGGCGGCGTCCATCAACTTTTCCTCCATAACAATCTCAAAGGCTTCCCCTGTAGCCAGGCCCTCCAAGCTCAACAGCACATCGTTTAAGGTGGTGAGCTTCATGTCCGGGCAGAGCAGCTTTTTGGACAAGGGGTAAAAACGCTTGTCCGGGCACTGGTACTGCAAATGGTCGGCAATGCTCATTTCGGTGCCGATGATGTATTCTTTCCCCGGATTTTCCTTGGCGTACTTTATGATCCCGGCGGTGGAGCCGGCATAGTCCGCCTGATCGGTAACCTCTTTGAGGCACTCCGGATGCACCAAAAGCTGAGCGCCGGGATGCTCTTTGCGGGCCTGCTCCACTTCCCAGGCTTCCACCGAGCGGTGAACCGGACATCCCCCGTCCAACAACTGAATATCCTTGTCCGGCACCTGCCACTGCACAAAGCTGCCCAGATTGCAGTCCGGGATAAAAAGAATCTTCCTGGCATCTAGTTTCTTTACAATTTCCACGGCGCTGGAGCTGGTAACGCAGACATCGCTGACCGCTTTCAGTGCCGCAGTGGTGTTCACATAAGCCACCACCGCCCGATCCGGCTCCGCCTTGCGGTAGGCCAGAATTTCTTCCGGGGTAAACTGCTCCGCCATGGGACACCCGGCTCCTTTATGGGCCAGATACACCTTTTTTTGGGGAGAGAGGATCTTTGCAGTCTCCGCCATAAAATGCACTCCGCACACCAACAGGTTTTCCTGAGACACTTCCATGGCGGCTTTGCTCAAAGCAAAGGAATCCCCGGTGATGTCGGCCACCTCTAAAATCTCCTGGGCTTGATAACTGTGAGCTAAAATGCACACGTCCTTTTCCTGCTTTAATTGAAGAATCTTTTCTTTGGTCTGCTGCATCATAGGCCGTCTTCCTTTCTTTTGATCGCTACCTGAGTTTTTCCCATGATACCACATTTTGAACCAGACTGCAAATCAAAAAACTGCTTATCTTGTTCATTGACAGTTTTGCACAAAATTGGTATACTATCTAAAAACCTTTCCTGCAAGGAGGATACTATGGTTTTTCATTCCTTCACCCTGGAAGATCGAGCCAAACTGGCCCCTTATTACGCCGCCGTCACCCAGCCCAGCTGTGAATACACCTTTGCCAATAACTTTCTTTGGGCTAAGCACTACCACAATACCTGGACCGAATTAGAAGGATGTTTGGTGCTGCGTTATCCGGGAGAAGTTCCCGCTTACACCATCTTTCCTGATTCCGGCAACCCAAACGCTGCAATCTGCGCCTTGCGCCGGGAAGCAAAAGGACAAGGCGTCCCCCTTCGGCTGGAAGTGTCCAGGCGGCAGTGGGAACTTCTGCAAGCCTGGTTTCCCGGAGAAGTGAGCTGTACCTTCCATCCGGATTTTGGGGAATATCTTTACGAAACCGCTGCCCTGCAGCAGATGAGCGGTAAAAAACTCCACAGCAAGAAAAACTTCATCAACCGCTTTGACCGGGAACACACCTGGTCGTACCAACCCATCACCTCGAAAAACAAAGAGGAATGCCTGGCCATGCTCTCCCTTTGGAAACAGCGCCGCAACCAGGAGCAGTTAGTACAAGCCACTGCTTTGGACGAACTGGAGATCGACCGCACTGCCCTCACCCTCTCAGAGCCGCTGGGCCTCACCGGAGGACTGCTCCGGGCAGAGGGGCAGGTGGTAGGAGTTTCCTTGGGCGAACCGGTAGGGGGAAACACCTTCGTCATCCATGTGGAAAAAGCCTTTCCCTGGATTCCCGGCGCCTACCCCATGCTGGTGCGGGAATTTGCCCGGCACACTGCGGCAGGATACCAATATCTAAACCGGGAAGAAGATTTGGGCGTGGAAGGGCTGCGCCGTTCCAAGCAGAGTTATCGTCCCTGCGCCATTTTTGAGAAAGGGGTAGCCGTTTTTACAAAATAGGAAGTTTTTCCCATTGGTTTTTCCTTGCAAAATCTCCACTAATATGGTATACTGAATCCAAAAGTTTTCAGCACCCAAAATCAAGGAACAGGATGAGCAAAGATGTACATTACATTGGAAGCAGATTATGCCGTGCGTATCCTGCTGTATCTCTACGAGCAGGGCAAACGCTGCGATGCAAAAACCATTTCAGAAGACACCGAAGTAACCCTGCGCTTTGCGCTGAAGATCCTGCGCAAGTTGGCGGCGGCGGGATTGGTGCGCTCCTTCAAAGGATTCAAGGGGGGCTATGAAGTGGCATGTCCCGCCAGCCAAACCACCTTATACGATGTCATACAGACCATCGAAGGAAACTGCTACATCAGCCGCTGCCTGGACAGCGAAGTGGGCTGCAATGCCGGCCGGGAAGTTACCTGCCGGATGCGCCGGGAATTTTCCCGGATTACTAAAATTTTAGAACAAGAACTGCGGCAAGTCTCCTTTCAAAAAATGCTGGAAGAGGAATGTCCCCTTACCGCTGCCGCAAAAACATAACCTTTCTAACGAACCCGCCGTCATTTTGAGATGACGGCGGGTTC
>CAZWNI010000047.1:5892-9327 GCA_964635385.1 uncultured Oscillospiraceae bacterium | reverse complement strand
TGTAGGAGGCGATGTCGGTGAGCAGGGAGTTGGAGTAATACAGGTCCGCAATCCGTCCGTCCAGAACCGGGTCGTCCCACATGGAATATCCCACATAAATCTGGGACACAGCCAGGGAGGAAGCCGCTACCAGAATGCCGCTGGCGGTTGCTACGCTCTCCCCATTGACGTATACGGTAACGGTGTTGTTGTCGTAGTCATAATTGACCGTCAGGAAGAAGTTTTCATCCAGGTGGCTGTTGACGTTATAGCTGGAGACAATGGTGTTCATGCCTGCGTCCGCATTTTCCACCACCAGGGTCAGATAGCCGCTGCTGTTGGTAAACAGACGGGTGCCATAGTAGCTTGTGGAGGTGGAAAGCTGTTCGTACAGGTGCATATTCGCGGAGGTGCTGCTGATGCGGTACCAGCCATAGATGGAGTAGTTGTTCTGGCCGGAAGCATAGGTCTGCACACTGACCGAAGTGGTATTGATGGAGTTGCCATCAATCACCTGCCACTTGCCTTCGTCTTTGGTCAGCAGGTAGGGCTGGGTGGTGTCCACATCGCTGTTATCGTCCTCGTCATCATCGCTTTCGCTTTCGGCTACCTGAGCGGTGCCGGGCAGGTTGGCGATTTGCAGAGCGGTGAGGGCGGTGTTATAGATGGCTACGTTGTCGTAGGAAGCGCCTGCGCTGCCCCAGAAGCCAGCCGCAACGCCCAGGTTGAAGTAATCACTGCTGAGAATGAAGTCCAGCACGGTGGTTGCCGTTGCGGTGGAGGTGACCGCCGTATCGCTGGTATCGGTTGCGAGCATGATAGACACCATATCCGTAGTGGATTTCAGCACGCCATCTACATATACGCTGACCAGACCATCGTTGGTGATGGTAACAGCCAGTTTGTGCCAGGTGCTGTCCAGGCTCAGCAGGCCCAGGGAGGTGTCGAAATAATTGTTCACCGAATCAGACACATCAAAGCATTCGTTGTAGTGGACAGAGCCGTCGCCGCCGACCCCGAAGAAGCCGTCGTCGCTGGTCACGCCGTTCATAAAGCCGAAGAGACCTTCGTAGGCGTTGACGCTATCGCCGGTGAGCAGCACATTCATGGTAACGGTCACACCGGTGATGCCGGTGCTGCCCTTCAGGGGATTGTCAAATTGCAGGTAGCTCTTGGTGTAGTTGGTGTAATCACCGGCTACGTTGACTACATTGCCCTGATACTCGTCTTCCACCGCAGTTACGGTTCCCACGGTGGTGTAGCTGCTGATTCCGTCTTCAAAATCATAGCTAACCACAGCATCGGGAGTGTCGTCATCATAGATGGAAGCGACTGCGGAAGCGTCCGCTGCGCCGGAGTAGAAACGAACGTCATCGTAATCGGCAGTGGAGGAGCCCCATGCAAAAATGTCAGAGCATCCAGCGCCAATCAACAGATAGCTGAAATCAGTAAAGCCGGTGAGCATGGCAGAATCCGAAATGGTGTACTGCACTTCACCATCCACATACAGGGTCAATACGCCATCCTGGGTGATGGTGGTGACCACTTCGTGCCACTCAGAATCGGTGGGAATGGTTCCGTTATACCCGTCGGTAAAATCTGCGTAACCGGAGGCGTAATTATAATGGAATCCGCCGGTGCCGCAAAGGCCAACCCAAGAGCCGGCCGCTTCTTGAATGATCGCCCAGAGACCCTGGTAATCATTGCTGGAGTTGACTCTGACCTTCATGGCGATGGTCATATCAGATGTTGTTCCATAAAATGGATTGTCAATTAAAATAGCGTTATTGTAGTTTCCGGACTCACCGACAGACATATAGGTATTATCCCCGTCTTTTTCGAGGGAGACGGTACCGCTTGTCGTCTCGTCCAGAGTTCCGCTCTCGCCGCTCACCGAATCAGTATAGCCGCTTTCAAAGCTGTACTGCGCCAGCAGCTCCATCTCGTCCAGAGACGCGGCCCCCACGGATTGGCTGCTCCCAAAGGTGAAGGGAACAGCTACCAGAGTGGTGGCGGCCATGCAGGCTGCTAGGATACCGGCAAGAGCTTTTTTCAAAGAATTGGTCTTTGTCAAGTCCTATTCCTCCTTATTGTTTTGCTAGGGTAGACTTTCAACTGTAGGAAAGATCCTTAATCATACACTCTCTTGCCCCAGTGGGCGATGCCGGTGTCGTCAATGCCGCTGAACATAATGGTGGCCTTGGTGTTTTCCAGGTCCCAGCCAATCACAACCTTGGCGTACAGGGTAATGGGCAGGTCCTCGCCGTCACCATCGACGCCGGTGAAGGAAATGGTGAGCTGCTTGGTCTCTGCGTCAAAGCTCCAAGTGCCTTCCCGGTCTCCGTAGTACACCGTTGCACCGGTGATGCTGCCGTTCCCATCTACCGTTCCGCCGGCTTCGGTGAACACAGCGTCATTGAGGAGTTTTGCCCGGTCGCTGGTTTCGGTAAAGACAATGTATTCCCACTCGCCCAAAATGTCCGAATAGGTGGTGTCGTAGATTTCATTCATGCTGCCGTCCTGGAGGCTGCCTTCGTCCGCATACCAGCCGGGGCTGAAGACAGGCCAGGTGCCGTTGTCGGTTTCCACAAATTCCATATCCCGCACCACCAGGTAGTGGTTGGTGTACTGGACTTCATCGCCGCTGGTGGACTTACTGCCGCCTTCACGGGTGTGGTGAATGAACAGGAAGTTGCCGTCCGCATCTCTGAACCAGGTGCCGTGGCCGGGGGCCATAAATCCGGCATAGCTCCAGGCGCCGGAGCCGTGGGTGGTGTAGTTGCCCACCGTGGTGGAGGTCCAGCGGTAGCTGCTCATGAGCTTGGTGCCAGCGCCAATGGTAGAAGTGGAGTTGGTCTGGTAGTTGTAGTAGGTGGCAGTGCTGAGCATGGAGTTGCCGTTGTAGTCGTAATAGGTGCCGGTAATGCTGTCGGAGCGGCTGACCCGGACATCATAGGTGGAGTACAGATCGCCGTCGGTGACAAAGAGGTAATAGTAATACTGCCCGGCATCTTCGTCCCAATAGGTGAGAATGGAGCTGCCTTCCTGGTTGTCTTCGTAACCGGTCCGAATGGCGATCCGGGTGCCGTCGGTGGACTTCAGGCCGGTATCGCTGGCGTCAACCGGCATATACACGCCCCGCTCTTCGTCGTATTCCATCTCCGTAATGTAGATGCCGCCGTAAGAACCGTAGGACATATACACCGTGACATCGCCCTCATAGTTGCCTTCCGAATAGGTGTACGCCAGGGAGGGGTCGATGCAGTTGCTGCTGGTGCCATAGGAGTTCAGCACCATATGGTACTTCAACTCGGTCATGGTGATGACGCCGTCGCCGTCGTCGTCAATGGTGTAGCCGCCGGCAGGGTCGTCGCTGGTGGCGTAGTAGGTGACCGACTGCTGGGAGCCGAAGGTTTCGGTGCAGCTAAAGTAGATCACATACTGTTCGCTGGTTTC
>CAZWNI010000047.1:0-5882 GCA_964635385.1 uncultured Oscillospiraceae bacterium | reverse complement strand
TCATCGTAGTACGCATCCGGAGCCCAGAAGGTGTGCTGGCCGTCGGCATACTCGGTGCCGTAGTAGAAGTTTTGCAGGGCATAGATGCCTTCGCCGACGCTGGCGGAGTACACCTGGGTGTAGCCGGTCTGGCTTGCGCCTTCACAGCCGTCCGTGGAAGCAATCACTTCTTCCAACTGCTCTTCGCTGTAGATAACCACAACGGAGCTGCCGGAGGGGGTGTAAGTGCCGGTGTTTTCAATCACGTTGCCGTCACTGTCCACCTGGGCGGTGCCGATGTAGGTGCTGACTGTCAGCAGGTTCTGGGAGTTGAGGGTGGGGGTGCCGTCGGAGGACAGGGTGTAGTAGTAATACTCCACCACATACTCGTTGGCGTCCTCATCGTAGAGATAGGTGTACTGGTTGATGGTGGTGGAAGTGCCTTCCACGGTCTGCCAGTTACCCACGGCGTCCACTTCCGTGGTCACACCGTTGGTGGTGACGGAATAGGTGCTGCCGATGGGGTAGACGCCGTCCAGCGCCCAGCCCACAAATTCCCAGTTCACCAAATCCGTAGAGCGGCGGATCTGAATGCCGATGGTGGTGCTGTCGGTGGATACGCCGATTTCAGCGTCGGTGCCGTAAGAATAGTAGTATCCACTTGCTTCATCGTAGAAGCAGCTCAAATCGTGGCCGTCCAGACGTCCACGGTTGACCTTATCGGTCTTGGTGGTGTTGGAAAATTCCACGCTCACCGTTTCCAGCTGGCTGGTAATGCCGTACAGGTCGTTTTGCAGCTTGGTCTGCACCACTTTGTAAGCGCCTGCCGCAACCGAAGTAAAGCTGCCGGTCACCGATACGCTGACGATGGCCTCGCCCTCAATCACAACGGTATCGCCGTTGCCGTTCAGTACGGTGGGGCCGGTAAAGGTCAGGCTGGTGTTGTACAGCAGGCTGCTGATGTCTTCAAAGATCGCCACAACAAAGCCGCTTTCCACTACAACCTGGGTGGTTTCCGCAATCAGGTTGCCGTCGGAATCGTAGAGCTTAATGGTTTCTCCGGCAGCCAAAGCAGCCAGAATGTTGTTGTAAAAGACATCGTCGTTGCGGTAGTAGGCAATCTGCAGCCGCAGGGCGCCGTCCTGGAGAGTGCCGGGAACTACGGTGCCTGACGGTATGGCTGCGCCTGCCAGGGTGGACGTAGAATCAGATGTGTCAGTGCTGTCACTGGAGTCGCTGGAAGTCGTGCTGCTCACTACGGTGGTGCCAGTGATGCCGGTGGTGCCGGTGGTCGTAGTGGTGGTGTCGCTGTCATCCTGAATGTTTTCCAACAGGCTTCCGGTGGGGAGGCCCATGTCTTCGGTGACAGTTTCATAGGTGATTACCCGGTCGGTTCTTTCAGACAGATCATAACCGTTGAGAAGCAAGATGGTAACCACGCAGCCAATCACGCCCAGCAGAACGACCCAGCCGATAATCGTACTGATCACATTGATTTTTTTCCCGAAAAAGGTTTTCAGTTTTTCCATCAATGGATTCCTCCTTGCATGGGTTAAATACGGGACGATGGATAAATTATGCTTTGGGTTTTCTGGAAAGCACCTGCAGGATAACAATGGCGCCTACGCCCAGAACAACCAGAGCAGCCACTACGATCCAGAGAATCATAATCGCAACGCTGTTGTCGTGGGTTTCCACCACTTCGGTGACGCTTTCGCTGACCGTGGAGGTGGTGGTGGTCGTGGTGCTGCTGGCTCCGCCCACAGGAGAAATGGTCAGTACCATGTCGCCGGTCTTTTCGGTGTCAAAGGTGATATAACCGCTGACGACTTCCAGATCGGAGTTGAGCAGTTCCAGGGAATCGCTGTCTTCATCGTAGAGATAGAGGTACAGCGGCTGGCCGTCGGCATACATATCGCCCACATAGACCTGAATGGTGGCCTTGCCGGGCAGGTCGCCCTTATTGCTGAAGTTCAGGATATAGGGGTAATAGTCGGAGCTTACCAAAGCGGAAATTGCGTCGTTGGTTCCGTTGGTCACAATTTCCAGGTTGACTTCCTTGCTGGCATCGGTGATGTCGGCACCGCTGAAGGTCCAGCTATAAAGCAGTTCGTTGCTGGAGTTTACCACGTCCAACACCAGGGTATTCCCGGATTCCTGCAACGCACTGAATACCTCGCTGGTTAGTGTCGTTGGAGTGGTTGAAGCAACTTCGCTTTCGGCCTCGCTTTCTACACTGGATACAATGCTGCTGAGGTCAAATTCATTGGCCACTTCCACAGAAACGGTTTCTGCGGCGGTGTTGGTGCCAGTGGTGAGGGTGGTGCTGCTGGTGCTGCTGGAATCGGTGCTGCTGCTGCTGCCGGTGGTGGTGCCGCTGCTACTGCTGCTGCTTCCGGTGGTGGCGCTGTCGGTCAAAGCGCCAACGCTGGCGATTGCGCCGTCGATGGTGACGCCGCTGCTGGTGGCGCCGGCAGCCAGGGTAGCAATTTCGCTGGAGCTGAGAGCGTCGTCATAAACCCGAACGTCGCTCATCAGGCCGTAGAAGCCCATCTTACTGTCGCTGGCCTTGTTGGAACGGCCGATGTAGAGTTTGAAGTTGGAAGCGTCTTGGTTGGCTACCAGGGTTGCCCAGCTGGTGTCGATGGTGGCGCTGGCATAGGCAACGCCGTTGACGTACAGGATAGCGGTGTTGCCGCTGACCGTACAGGCAATGTGTACCCACTGGTTCGCCGCCATGGCGGTGGTGCCGGCGCTTACCGGCTGACACACATAGTCGTCGGCGGTGGTGGTGGAGGCAGAGGCGTTTTCATACATACAGAAGCCCATGCCGTCGATGGCCTGTTCGCCGGTGATTTCGTTGGTTTTATTTCCCAGAGGGGTGAAGTAGAAACAGGACGCAGCGCCGGTGGTGCTTTCATAACCGAAGTCGAACACACGCTGCCAGTGCAGCTGGGAGCTGCTGCCTTCACCGGACCAGTACACCCAGGCGCTGAAGGTAAAGCCGCTGCTGCTCAACCAACTGGTGTTGGTGATTTCCAACCAGTCGCTGTTGCCGTCGGGGAAGTTCATGCCGGTTTTGGTCAAGCCGTTGGCATCCGCCTGGGTAACCGGGGTCATCTGGCTGGCCAGAATGCCGGCGGTGGAGGCGTTGCTGCTGACGAGGTTGCCGTTGGCGTCGATAATCTGGACTGCTGTCGCTGCCTTGGTCTGCGTTGAAACAGGAGAGGCGAACAGGGGAGTCGCCACCAAAGCCAGAGCCACAATCAGCGCCAAAATGAAAGCAACAAATTTGGATGCTTGTGTCTTCATAATAACGATCCTCTCTTTTAATTTGGATTTCGTTTTCAACAGGGAAAATCCGCTGAAAACGCATTTAGAGAACGCTGTCCCGAAGTTTTTCCCGAAATGCCGACCCATTCGGAAGAAAAAAGGACAAACAATCCCCTATTTACGCTTCCATGATACCACAGCATTTAGTGAAATGTCAATAGTTGTTCCAAACAGTTTCCCTGTCTATTTTGGCAGTTTGACTGGTATCTTATGCCAGTTTCGCCAAAATCGCTCAAAATCATTCATATCAGACCAAATCACCCCCAATCCCTTGGTAAAATCGTCTAAGTTTTTTTCGTGGTTCTTGTAGAAAATCACGAAAGCCCAATCCATTTTTGCACACTTTTGATTATTAAAATGATTTGCGCCGTTTCTGCACGCCGGTTATCTGGAAAAAACTTCTTTTTGCGGGTTTGGCGAATTTTCCCCGCAGAGAAACCCCGCCTGCCGGCTTTGGAAGGGAGCCAAAGCAAAAAGCAGCGCCGGTCTGCCCAAAAGGCCCCGGCGCCGGTTTTAGCATTGTGTTTTATTTCATGGTGTCCGGGGTGATCTGGTCGTACTGGTCGCAGTACTCCACCGTGGCGTTCATAATCTGTTCGTACATCCAGTCGTCAAACTCATCGCTTTGCCCCGCTTCCTCCGCCGCCAGGCTTTGAGCCGTCTCCTCGATGTCCTCTTCGGTGAGGGCCACCCGCTTTATAATATGGTAGCCGTACTGGGTTTTGATGATGCCGCTGATTTCCCCGATTTCCAGGCTTTTGGCGGTGTCTTCAAACTGCTGCACCGTCTCCCCGTCGGTGAGTATCCGGCCGTCGAGATAGTTCTGGACGGTGCTGATGTCGTCGCTGTACTCCTCTTCCAGCTGGGTAAAGTCTGCGCCGTTTTCCAACTGGCTGAGAATGCTCAGCATCTGCTGGTACACCAAATTGGAGGTGTCCGCTTCGGTGATGGGGTTTTCTTCGGTGCTGCTGATGTCGGAGGTGTCGTATTCATCGGGGTACAGCAGCAGGATATGCTGGGCTTTGTAGTAGTCGCTCTCCACCGTCTCCCGGGCGGCGGCCAACTCTTCGTCGCTCACCGGGCAGACCGCTTCCATCAGCTTTTGCTGCAGCAGGGTAAATTCCTGCATCTGGCGGAGAAGGTCCTCGGTAAAGTAGGTGACCTCCAGCGCTGTCTGCCAGTCCGCTTCGGTTTCATAGTTGGAACGGGCGCTTTCAATGTATTCATCTACCTGGGCCTGCTCCTCGCTGTCCAGGGTGATGCCCAGTTCCCGGCACTGGCGGAGAATCTCCACATAGCCTTCCAAGGTGGATTCCACAATCACTTTGGTCTGGTTGTACAGCTCCTCGTTGTTCCAGTAGTCCTCCCCGTAGCTGTTTACATCGCTCTGCACCTGGTTGAGGTAGTAGCAGCGGTACAGTTCCATGCTCACCTCTTCCCCGTTGACCTTCATCACCCAATCAATGTCCTGGTACTGGCCATCAATATAAAGGCCGGTACCCTGGTCGCTGGAACAGCCGGTAAAAGCGGAAAGAGACAGAACCCCTGCCGCCAGCAGTCCCACTCCCCGCATAAAAAAGGTTTTGCGTCTCATTTTGGTATCTCCTATTTATAATGTCTGCGTCTGTCATTACAGTGCAGTTTCCATTATAAATACTTCCCAGCTAAAATGAGTGATAAATTCGTGAAGTTACAGGAAAATCCATATTTGTCCCAAAGGTTTTTCCATTTCTTTGTGCAGATTGCTTACTTTTTCAGGGAAAAATATGTTATAATAAACAAAAGACCGTAAAGGAGGGCTTATTTTGATACTCTGCCTCACCGGGGACTGCACTCCCCTGCTGGAGCCTGCCCGGCTGAACCAAGCCATGGCCGCCCTGCCTCCGTGGCGGCAAAGCCAGCTTCGTTCCCGCTCCTCCCCGGAACACCGGGCCGCCGGAGCCGGGGCCTGGCTTCTGGTGGAACAGGGAGCGAAAGGGCTGGGAATTGCCCTGCCCTCCTCCCCCCCGGCTTATACCCCCCATGGCAAACCTTATTTTTCGGAACTGCCCCGGTTTTCCTTCAGCCTGTCCCATTCCGGGAGTCGCTGTCTCTGCCTGGTCAGCGACGACGGACAGCGGCTGGGGTGCGATTTGGAGCGGCTCCGTCCCCTGCCCCAATGGGAAAAGCTGGCCCGGCGGTTTTTCCACCCCCAGGAGGCGGACTGGCTTTCCCGGCAGTCCCAGCCGGAAACCGCCTTTTTCCGGCTGTGGTGCGAAAAGGAAGCGGCCTTAAAGTCCACTGCCGCCGGGTTTTCCCAGGGAATGAAGCAGTTTTCCCTGCGGGAAGGGACGCCGGCGGGGTTCCCTCCAAAACGGGACAGCGGGATTTTGGCCGGGTACGCCTACGCCCTGTGCTGGGAAAG
Organism: uncultured Oscillospiraceae bacterium; assembly: GCA_964635385.1. Lineage (GTDB taxonomy): Bacteria > Bacillota > Clostridia > Oscillospirales > Ruminococcaceae > Egerieicola. Next base: position 166 of record CAZWNI010000047.1, on the reverse strand, counting down.
CGGAGCGGAGAAAATCCCGGTGGATTCGGTGGAGATTATGGAGTGCATATAGAAGTGTATATAATGGAAGAGACTGCCGCCCCAATACGGACAGCAGTCTCTTTTTGCATAGGTCAAGGGTGGACTTATAAAGGTCAACTTCCGCAGACACAATCCGTTTCGGCGC
>CAZWNI010000046.1:0-9415 GCA_964635385.1 uncultured Oscillospiraceae bacterium | reverse complement strand
AAAAAAGCATGGCCGTGCCTTTTCTTTTGGTTGCACTTTCCCCGGTTTATGGTACAATAACAGAAAAGACGATTAACCGGGAGGCGAATTTTTTCATGGCCCAATATTTTACCCTAGAACAGGGCAGCCTGCTTCTGCGCTTTGAAATCACCGATTTTTTCCAGACCCGGCTGCTGGAAGTGGTCCCGCGGGGAAAACAACCTGTCCATGTGGCGGAAGAATCCAAGAAATGGTTTACCCCGGTGGAACTGCAGATCACCGGAGACACCACCCTCCAAACCACCGGTTATAAGCACAACGGAACCAAAGCCGGTTTGGAGCTGGAATACGATGACCGAGAGGAATACGCCAACAACTACGGCCGCAAAATTGAAATCCACTACACCTCCTCCAGCGGCCTGTATGTCACCAGCCACATTCAGTTTTACGCCGACACCCCCACCCTGCGGTGCTGGACCCAGTTGGACAACCAAGGCCCCCAGGAGGTCGGGCTGGAATATGTTTCTTCGTTTGTGTACCATGGCTTGGCGAAGGGGGGCAAACAGCCCTACTACGACAAAACCACTCTGTGGGTCCCTTATTCCTGCTGGTACGGAGAATGCCGCTGGGTGGAGCAGCCCATCAGCCAGGTGGGCCTGACCCGCCTGCCTATCCATGGACAGGGCTGCTTTGGCCACAGCTTCAACCGCTTTGCTTACGGCAGCCACGGAAGCTGGAGCAGCTGCGATTATCTGCCCATGGGAATGATTCAGGACAAGGAAGAGGGCCTGACCTGGTTCTGGCAGATCGAATCCGGCGGCCCCTGGCTGGCGGAATACGGCGCCACCCCCGGAGGGTACCTTTATGTAGCCCTGTCCGGTCCCACGGAAGGGGAGGACCACTGGTGGAAAAACCTGAAGCCGGGACAGTCCTTCACCACCGTTCCCGCCGCCTTTGGGGTGGTGGAAGGGGACGCCCAGGCCGCATTGCAAGCCCTCAACCAGTACCGCCGGGATATGCGCCGGCTCAGCGAAGACGCCGTAAAGTGCAACGTGGTGTTCAACGACTACATGAACTGTCTCATGGGAGATCCCACCGAAGAAACCCTCCTTCCCATAATCGACCGGGCGGCGGAGCTTGGCTGCGAATACTACTGCATCGACTGCGGCTGGTACGCCGACGGCTACTGGTGGGACAGCATTGGGGAATGGCAGGCGTCCAAAAAGCGGTTCCCAGGCGGCATCAAAAAGGTCATCGACTACATTCACCAAAAGGGAATGAAGGCGGGAATCTGGCTGGAAATTGAAGGAATGGGAATGAACTGCCCCCTGGCCGAAACCCTCCCCGACGATTGGTTCTTCTGCCGCCACGGCAAGCGGGTGTCCCATAACCAGCGTTACCTGCTGGACTTCCGCAACCCGGCGGTGCTGGATTACGTCTCCGGCATCGTGGAACCCATGATCGTAGACTGGGGCGTGGATTTCTTCAAGATGGACTACAATGTGAACACCGGCATCGGCAGCGACTTGAACAGCGACAGCTTCGGCGACGCCTTATTGGAGCATATCCGGGCGGTCCAGGACTGGTACCGTTACCTCTACCGCCGGTACCCCTTCCTGGTCATCGAAAACTGCGGCAGCGGCGGGCAGCGAATGGACTACGGTTTTTTGCAGCTTCACAGCCTGCAATCTATCTCTGACCAGACCGACTACATCTCCAACGCCTACATCGCCAGCGTCATCGCCTCGGCCGTCACCCCGGAACAGAGCGGCTGCTGGGTGTACCCTTATGAAGATGAACGGGAACATGTAATCTTCTGCATGGTCACCGGCCTGTTGCTGCGGCCCTACATCAGCGGAAAAGTGTGGCAGTTAAGCCGGCCCCAGCTGGATCTGATGGCCCAGGGCATTGCTCTGTACAAAGAAAAGATCCGCCGCCGTCTGATCCGTGCCACCCCCTTCTTCCCCCTGGGGCTGAGCCGGGAAAACGACCCGGTGCTGGCCTTTGGCGTGGAAGACGCCAGCGGTGGTTTTGTGGCGGTGTTTGGGGTGGAGCAAAATGCAATGACCCTCTCTCTTCCCACCAAAAAACCCATTCAGCGGATAAAGTGCATCTATCCGGAAAGCGAGGACTGCCGTTATTCCGTCTATCAGCAGAAACTCACCGTGGCCCTGCCTCAAAAGAAATGCGGCCGGTTGTTTGAGTTTTTCTACTAAGCGTCAAACGGCGCCGGGAGGAGGCCCGTAACATTCCTCCAAAAAGTCTTCCGCCAAATCTTTGAGGTGGATCGGCTCCGGCTGTTCTTGCTGCAAACGGCCCAAAAAGGCGAGGGCTTTCTGTTTGTCTTCCGTGAGATTTGGAAGGCTGCCTTCTCCCGCAGCAGTCTTCCAGCGAACACCGTACTGTGCAACCGGTTCTCCTTCAATCCGGCATTGGGTGACCATCAGTGTGTACTCGGTTTTCGCCGCTGCTTTCACATCACATCTTCCCCTTTTGTTTTAAGATTTGAAGCTGCATAAATAAAAACATCATGAGATTATGTAATATCCACTTCATATTATACTCCCAGTATCTGTCGAAGGAGCGCAAAACCGGTCGTCATTTTTCCGCTCACACCGAAAAAAACAAAAAATTCATCGTCGCATCGGGAGAAAATTCTAAAATTCAGGAGATTCTATGACTGAAGATCAACGGTTTATGACATTGGCCATTCAACAAGCGGAACTGGCCGCTTCGTTGGGAGAAGTGCCGGTAGGCGCCGTGCTGGTGCGCCATGGGGAGGTCATCGCCACCGGCTACAACCGCCGGGAAATGGACAAAGACCCCCTGGCTCACGCAGAACTGCGCTGCATTCAGCAGGCCAGCCAGGCGCTGGGAGGATGGCGGATTCCCCAGTCCACCCTTTATGTCACCCTGGAACCCTGTCCCATGTGCGCCGGCGGCATTCTAAATGCCCGGATCGACCGGGTGGTGTACGGCGCCAAAGACCCCAAAGCCGGCTCCATTGACAGCGTGGTGCAGCTCTATCAGCTGCCGTACAACTGGAAGCCCCAGGTTACCGGCGGGGTGCTGGAGGAAGAGTGTGCAGAGCTGCTGCGCCGGTTTTTCGCCCAACTTCGGGAACGTCGAAAAAAGTCGAGAGAATGGACTCGTTCCTCAAAAGATTGATTTTTTAGTTTTCAACTTTCTCAACAAGGTTATTAACATTTATACCCGCCGTAGAGGAAGTTTTCACCTGGAATTGTTGAAAACTCTGTTGATAATGTTGACAATCCCGGATTTTTCCCTGATGAGAAGTTGAAAACCTTCTCAACACCCAAAGGGAAGCCGTGAAAAATCCTGTTGAAAACCAGCGAAAATACAATTTGTATAAAAATAAAGCTTGACACAGAACCGAAAAATCCGGGTGCGCCTGTCAAAAGGAGGAAAACCAGGCATGGAATCCAAAGAAAAACAAAAACCCGTGACCTACGTCAGTGGATTAGGCTACCTGCCCGTGACCCCCAAACTCACCGAGCGGCGAAATCTGACGATGCGCTACCATCTGGTCATTCTTTCCACCATGCTGGCGCTGGGGCTTTCGCTGATTCTGTCGCCGCCTTTTCGGGCGCTGACAGCTCAACAGAACCTTTCGGCCTGGGAAGGGGAGCTGATTGCCCGTATCCTGACCCTTCTCTGTTCCTACCTTCCCGCCATTCTGATTCTGTGGCTCTGCGGCAGCCGATCCAAAGGAATGCTGGGCGTCAAAAAAGCCGTCGGCGTCCGGTTCGGCTATGCTCTGGGACTGGGGCTGGGGATCAGCGCCATTGCCCGCCTGCTCACTACCGGTGGACTTTGGCTGATGAACATCTCCACCCCCCTTTATTATCAGCGTCAGATTCCGCCTCTGCCGGACAGTGCCGGCAGCCTGGTGCTGGAACTGGCTGCCCTGGTCCTGCTGCCGGCGGTGTTGGAAGAAGTTTTTTTCCGAGGGCTGATGATCGGCCAATTAAAGGAATTTGGCGAACTGGTGGCCGTGCTGGTCAGCGCCCTGCTCTACGCCATTTTGTCCCCTTCCCTGGACCAGTTGGTGTTCCGGCTGTTCCTGGGACTGGTACTGGGGCTGGCCCGGCTGCGGAGTTTTTCGGTACTGGTGCCCATGGCAGCCAGCGCCGGGGTAAACCTTGTCTGGCTCTGTCTGGACTGGCTCTCCCTTCCCTTTTACCTGGCAGGGGTGCTGCTGTTGCTGCTGGCCGGCATGGGCTCGGTGGCCTTCTGGTCTGGCAAACATCTCCGAGCCTTCCAAAATCATGACCGGGACACCAACCTCACCAACCGGGCCAAGATCAATCTGCTGATTACCAACCTTTTTTTCTGGCTCTTGTTTGTAATCGGAATGATCTCCTTGGTAGCTCAAATTCAAATCATCGGCTGACCCCATCTAAAAAGGAGACGAACCTATGGCTGATTTTACCGGCAATCTCTATTCCAAAGTGTTGGGAATGAACACCGCCGTGCGGATCATCACCCCGAAACGGAGGGACCACAGCGATCCATTCCGGACAGTTTACCTGCTCCACGGACTGAGCGACAACAGCACCGATTGGGTGCTGAACACCCGCTGCTCCCTGCTGGCCCAGGATTACGATGTCATGCTCATCATTCCGGAGGTCCAAAAGAGCTTTTACATTGACATGGCGGAGGGAGCGCCTTACTTCACTTATATCACCCAGGAGCTGCCCCAGTTGGTCGAAACCTTGTTCCGGGTATCCCCCAAGCGGGAAGACCGGTATGTGATGGGCATTTCCATGGGAGGTTACGGGGCGCTGCGCTGCGCCTTGACCTTCCCGGAACAGTACGGGGGCTGCGCCGCCTTTTCCCCTGCCTGCGACATCAACCTGGTCATGGAGGCCTGCCAGATGGAATCCCCCCTGATGCCGCTGCGGGAGGTCATGGGGATTGTGGGCCGGGAAGTGCTGGAACAGTTCCAGCAGCGCCCGGAGCTGCTTGCTTCCTACGACCTCTTTGCATTGGCCCGGCAGCAGGATAAAAGCCCGGTGAAGCCCAGGCTGTTTGTCACCTGCGGCGCCGAGGACTTCATTCATCAAATGAGCGTCAACCTGGCCAACGCCATAAAGCCCCTGCATTACGACTTCACCTATTTGGAGTGGCCGGGGATTCACGAATGGTATTTCTGGGACGAAAGCGTTCACCTGGCCTTTGAACATTTCTTCGGCCCCGGCAGCGCCTTCAACCCCTACTCTCTGGAAGGACGGAAAAGGGGGATGCAGCGGTGAACTCTCCTTTGGCAGATGCCCTGCGCCCCAAAACCCTGGAAGAAGTGGTGGGCCAGCCTCACCTGCTCACTCCCGGCAAAGCCCTGTACAATATCATTCAGTCCGGTCAGATCCCCAATATGATTTTCTACGGCCCCTCCGGGGTGGGGAAAACTACAGTGGCCCGGATCATCGCCGCCCAGACCCACAAAAAACTGTACCAGAAAAACGGCACCTCCTGTTCCACCGCCGATTTGAAAGAAATTATGGAGCAGACCAAAACCCTGGCGGGGATGAACGGGATTTTGCTGTACTTAGATGAAATCCAGTACCTGAACAAAAAGCAGCAGCAATCCCTTCTGGAATATCTGGAAAACGGCAGCATCACCCTGATTGCCTCCACCACCGAAAACCCCTATTTTTACGTTTACGGGGCTATCCTGAGCCGGTGTACCGTCTTTGAATTCAAGCAGGTCACTCCCCAGGAAACGGCAAAGGCGGTGCGCCGTGGATTCGGCGTCATGGAACAGCGGCTTAGCTGTCCCATCCGGCGCACCTCGGAAGTGGAGCTGTCCATTGCCCAGGGCTGCGGCGGGGACGTGCGCAAATCCATCAACACCGTGGAGCTTTGCGCCCTGGCCGCCCCGGAAGAAGAAGGACAGCGCACCGTTACCCTGGAACTGGCCCGGCAGCTTGCCCAAAAAAGCGCCAACAGCTACGACCGGGAAGGGGAGCAGCACTACGATCTGCTTTCCGCCCTGCAAAAATCCATTCGGGGCAGCGATGAAAACGCCGCCGTGTTTTACCTGGCCCGGCTCCTGGAGGCAGGAGATCTGCTTTCCCCCTGCCGGCGGCTGCTGGTGATTGCGGCGGAGGACATTGGCTTGGCCTATCCCCAGGCTATCCCCATTGTCAAAGCCTGTGTGGACAGCGCCCTGCAGCTTGGCCTGCCGGAAGCCCGGATTCCTCTGGCGGATGCCGCAGTGCTGCTGGCCACCGCCCCCAAATCCAACAGCGCCTACCTGGCCATAGCGGAAGCCGCCCAGGACGTCCAGCGGGGATTGGGACGGGGATTTCCCCGGCAGCTGCAAAACCTCCACTACGACGGGGCAGACCAGGAAATCAAGGGGCAGCATTATCTTTACCCCCACGACTATCCCCGTCACTGGGTAAAGCAGCAGTACCTTCCCGACGACATCAAAGATCATGTCTATTACCACTTTGGGGAAAACAAAACCGAGCAGGCCGCCCTGCGTTACCGAATTTGGCAGCAGAGCCAAACGGAACCGGAAGGGGAGGAGTAAGATCCCTTTGTTTTTTCTTTACTTCCCCTGGGGTTTTGTGTATAATAGAATCGTTAATTGTTACACGTTTTTCCAATTCGGAAGGAGTCAAAACTATGTATCAGGATTTGGTAGATACCATCAGCTATGTGATGAAGGCGGACCCGGAAGTGGGAGACGCCATGAACCTGGAGCTGAAGCGCCAGCGCCGGAACATCGAGCTGATTGCCAGTGAAAACATCGTCTCCCCGGCAGTGATGGCCGCCATGGGCAGCGTGCTCACCAACAAATATGCCGAAGGCTATCCCGGCAAGCGCTACTACGGCGGCTGCCAAGATGTGGATATTGTGGAAAACATCGCCATCGAACGGGCCAAAAAACTGTTTGGCGCCAACTTTGCCAACGTCCAGCCCCACTCCGGCGCCCAAGCCAACACAGCGGTGTACTTTGCCCTGTTGCAGCCCGGAGACAAGGTACTGGGCATGAGCCTGGCCCACGGAGGACATTTGACCCACGGTTCCCCGGTAAACCTGTCCGGCAAATACTTTGAATTCCATTCCTACGGGGTGGAGAACGACACCGAAACCATCGACTACGACCATGTGGAGGCCTTTGCCAAGGAAGTTCAGCCCAAAATGATCGTAGCCGGGGCTTCCGCCTATCCCCGGTCCATTGATTTTGAACGTCTGGGCAAAATCGCCAAAGAGGTGGGAGCTTACCTCATGGTGGATATGGCTCACATCGCCGGATTGGTGGCTGCCGGCCTGCACCAAAATCCGGTGCCCTACGCCGACGTGGTCACCACCACCACCCACAAGACCCTTCGGGGTCCCCGGGGCGGCCTGGTCCTCACCAACGACGAAGAAATCGCCAAGAAGATCAACAAGGCGGTGTTCCCCGGCATCCAGGGCGGTCCGCTGATGCACATCATCGCCGCCAAAGCCGTCTGCTTTGGGGAAGCTTTGCAGCCCTCCTTCAAAGAGTACGCCCAGCGGATTGTGGACAACGCAGCCATGCTGGCCAAAGAGCTGATGAATTACGGCTTTGACCTGGTCAGCGGCGGCACCGATAACCACCTGATGCTGGTGGACACCCGGAACTTCCACATCACCGGAAAAGAGCTGGAACGGCGCTTGGACGAAGTCTACATCACCGTGAACAAGAACGCCATCCCCAACGACCCGGAAAAACCCTTCGTCACCAGCGGCATCCGCATCGGCACCCCCGCCGTCACCAGCCGGGGCATGCAGCCGGAGGACATGAAGGTGATTGCCGAGTGCATCTACCGCACCGCCCGTGAGGATTATCTGGAACACCAAGATGAGATCCGGGCCAAGGTAAACGAACTCTGCGGCAAATATCCGCTGTATGAGTGAGATGTTTGATTCCATCAAATAAACAGCAAACAAAAGGACTTCAGGCATGAATTTGCTTGAAGTCCTTTCCATTTTGTACATATATTGTAAAGAAATCGCTTGACGTTTGACGTATAAAATGGTATACTAAAGTCAACGAAGGAGGTATCATTATGGCGCAATCCATGGTAAATTTCCGGCTGGATTCCAATGTGAAGGAAAAAATGGAAAAAGTATGCAAAGAGATGGGCATGAGTATGACCACGGCCTTTACCATCTTTGCCACTAAAGTAGCCCGCGAGCGGCGGATTCCGTTTGAAGTGACTGCCGATCCATTTTATTCATCCTCCAATCTGAAATTCCTGCAAAATTCCATTGCCCAGCTTCAAACCGGAAAAACAGTAGAAAAAACATTCGCAGAATTAGAGGATATGGAAGATGGGTAAACTGCTTTTCACCGAACTGGCATGGGAAGATTATTTGTATTGGCAAACTCAAGATAAAAAAACATTAAAGCGCATCAATGCTTTGCTGAAAGACATCCACCGCAATTATTTTGAGGGCATCGGAAAACCGGAACCCTTAAAAGGAGAACTCAGCGGTTTTTGGAGCCGCCGCATTGACGATGCCAACCGATTGGTTTACCGCATTGAAAAAGATCAGATAGAAATTGTTTCCTGCAAAGGACACTATGAAAAATAGTAAGCAAAAAGGACTTCAGGCATGAATTTGCTTGAAGTCCTCTTGTTTTTTGTCTTACTATCAGTATTGCTTGCCCCAATACACCATGTGCTTGGCCGGCCGGCCGCAGCAGACGCAGGTATCGGAAAGGTGTTCCTCCTCAAAGGGGATACACCGGCTCTTGACCCCGCCTGTGAGATCCTTGATTTTGTCCTCGCAGGCAGAATCCCCGCACCACATGGCCTTGATAAAGCCGGGCTTGTTCTGGGCGATGTCCAGAAATTCGTCCAGAGTGGTAGCCACACTGGTCTTTTCCTTCAGGTTTTCCAACGCCCGCTGGTAGATGCCGTCGTGGACTTCCTGCAGCTTCTGCTCAATCATCTGCGGCAGTTCATCTAAAGACACAAAGGTCTTTTCCCGGTTGTGCCGGGTCACCAGTACGCACTGGTTGTTCTCAATATCCTTGGGGCCGATTTCCAGCCGCAGGGGAACCCCCTTCATCTCATACTGGGCAAACTTCCAGCCGGGGGAGTTGTCGGTTTCATCCAGCTTCACCCTGAACCGTCCCTTTAGCTGATCCCGCAGCTCCCTTGCCTTTTCCAGCACCCCCGGCTTGTGGACGGCGATGGGCACAATCGCCAGTTGAATGGGAGCGATTTTCGGCGGCAGCACCAAACCGTTGTCGTCCCCGTGAACCATAATGATGGCGCCGATCATTCGGGTGGAGACCCCCCAGCTAGTCTGGTGGGGGGCCTGCTGGGTGTTGTCCCGGCCGGTAAAGGCAATGCCGAAGCATTCTGCAAAGTGGGTGCCGAAGTAGTGGCTGGTGCCGCCCTGCAAGGCCACGCCGTTGTGCATCATG
>CAZWNI010000045.1:0-9423 GCA_964635385.1 uncultured Oscillospiraceae bacterium | reverse complement strand
CGTCCCGTTCCAGCAGCTTCACCGCTACCCAGCGGTTCTCCGCTTCCGGGCAGGAGGCCTGCACGGCAGAAATGGCGTCCTCCACCGGCTGAGCGAACCGGTAGGGCAGCGGCTGTTCTTTTCCCGCCATTGAAATGGCCAGCTTGGCAGCTTCCAGGCTGTTGACACCCTTTAAGGCGCTGATCTCAATCACCGGGCAGCCAAGCTGCTTTTCCAGCTTTTTGGCGTCGATTTTAATGCCGTTTTTCTCCAGCAGGTCGCTCATATTCAAAGCGACTACCATAGGAATCCCCAATTCCAGCAACTGGGTAGTCAGGTAGAGGTTTCGTTCCAGGTTGGTGGCATCTACCAAATTCAGTATAACATCTGGATGCTCTTCCAGCAAGAACCTTCTGCTGATCACCTCTTCCAAAGTGTAGGGCGAAAGGGAATAGATGCCGGGCAGGTCGGTGATAATCACATCTTTGTTCTTTTTCAGCCGCCCTTCCTTCTTTTCCACGGTTACGCCGGGCCAGTTGCCCACATATTGACTGGAGCCGGTCAAATCGTTGAACAGGGTGGTTTTCCCACAGTTCGGGTTGCCGGCTAAAGCGATGTTAATGCTCATAAACTTCTCCTTTCCAATTTATCGCAGCGGAGGACGTTCTCAAACTTCCTCTACCAGAACATTTTCCGCTTCGCTTTTACGCAGGCTCAGCTCGTACCCCCGGAGGGTGACCTCCAGCGGATCCCCCAAAGGGGCCACCTTGCGCAGATAGATTTCCACTCCTTTGGTAATCCCCATATCCATCAAACGGCGCTTGACTGCGCCGGCGCCGGTGAGCTTCTGCACCTTTACGGTGTCTCCAATCTTGGCATCCCGCAATGTTTTCATGACTCGACTCCTTTCCTGACGTTCCAGCTATCTTTCCCCAACCGCTCACAGTCCGGTCTGCTCTCTGCCGCAGCAGAGGATCTTGGCCGCCATGGACTGGCTGATAGCCACCCGGGATTCCTTCACCCGGACAATGACGTTTCCTCCCATGCGGTTGACCACACTCACTTCGCTGCCCTTGGTAAAACCTAAGGTTTCCAAAAAGCGCTTGGTGTCTTCCTTCCCTTTGACTGTCATCACCTGCATTTCAACGCCGGCATCTGCCATAGCCAAAGGAATGACTCCTCCAATGGGCGCCGGATTGGCACGGCCGGCTATTGATTGTTCTGCCCACATGATGTTTCAACTCCTTTTCGGAACGCAACTTGCGATTAGCGAAAGCTAACTTCTGACTAAATTTCATCTTACTCCAGTTAGTCTAAACTGTCAATATTAGTTTTGGAAAATTGTAGTAGTCTACACAAACTTTATTTCTTGACACCGGTTCTTTGGTGGAATTGCCAGAATCCTCCAGCCAATGCTTTTCGAGAAAATATTGCCTGTTTGTAAATTATCCGTATTGATTTTATTCTTTCCCTTGATTTTCCCATGCGGGTGGACTATACTCGTTTTAGCACTCCGGAGAATTGAGTGCTAAATCTCTCAAATCAGGAAGGGACAGACTGTATGGCAACCAAAGAGTTTAAAGCCGAATCCAAAAAACTGCTGGACATGATGATCAATTCCATCTACACCCACAAAGAAATTTTCCTGCGGGAGTTAATTTCCAACGCCAGCGACGCACTGGACAAACGGCATTTCGTCCAGCTTACCGACCACTCCGGAAAATCGGAAGAGCTGTTCATTCATTTGACCTACGACAAAGACGCCCGGACCATCACCAATTAAGACAACGGCATCGGCATGACCCCGGAAGAACTGGAAAACAACCTGGGCACCATCGCAAAAAGCGGTTCTCTGGACTTCAAACAGCAAAACGGCGGTCAGGAGGACATGGACATCATCGGCCAGTTCGGCGTGGGGTTTTACTCGGCCTTTATGGTAGCGGACAAAGTGACGGTGGACACCAAATCCCTGACAACCGGGGAAAGCAGCCGTTGGGAAAGCAGCGGTGCGGAAGGCTACGACATCGCCCAGGGGAACCGGCAGGTTCCCGGCACCGAAGTGATCCTTCATGTTAAGGAAAGCGACGAACACAACAACTACGACGAATTTTTGGATCAGTACCGGCTGCAAAGCCTGGTGAAGAAATATTCCGACTACATCCGCTACCCCATTCGAATGGAAGTTTCCACCTCCAAGCGGAAGGCGGACGCCAAGGAAGACGACTACAGCGAAGAAGCCTACGAAACCGTCACCGAGACCCAAACCCTCAACAGCATGACCCCTGTCTGGAAGAAATCCAAGAGCGAGACAACCCAGGAGGAACTGAATGGGTTCTATAAAGAACACTTCTATGATATGAACGACCCGGTGCGGGTGATCCAAACCAAAACCGAAGGCAGCGCCACCTACAGCGCATTGCTGTTCCTTCCCGAAAAGCCCCCCTACAACTACTACACCAAGGATTACGAAAAGGGCTTGCAGCTTTATGCCAGCGGCGTGCTGATTATGGAGAAATGCCCGGATCTTCTGCCGGATTACTTCAACTTTGTCCGGGGCCTGGTGGACAGCGAAGATTTGTCCTTAAACATCTCCCGTGAAATGCTCCAGCACGACCACCAACTGAAGCTCATCGCCAAGAGCCTGGAAAAGAAGATCAAAAGCGAACTGCTGAAGTTAATGACCGAAAACCGGGAAGCCTACGAAAAGTTCTTCCAAAGCTTCGGGGTACAGTTGAAGTATGGCGTTTACGCCGACTACGGTATGCACAAAGACGTGTTGCAAGATCTGCTGCTGTTCTACTCCTCCAGCCAGCAGAAGCCGGTCACCTTAAAGGAATATGTGTCCCGAATGAAAGAGGACCAAACGGAAATTTACTACTGCTCCGGCGACAGCATTGCCCGGATTGATTCCCTGCCCCAGACCGAACTGGTAAAGGACAAAGGCTATGAGATCCTCTACCTCACCGATGACGTAGATGAATTTGCCCTGCAAATGCTTATGGAATACGACGGCAAAAAGTTTGCCTCCATCAGCGCCGACAACGCCGATTTCTCCACCCAGGAAGAAAAGGATCAGGCCAAGCAGGCCCAGGAATCCAATCAGTCCCTGCTGGATGCCATGAAGAACGCTTTGGGCGATAAAGTAAAGGAAGTTAAGGTGACCACCCGGCTGAAGAGCCACCCGGTTTGCCTGTCTGCAGCGGGAAGCCTGTCCCTGGAAATGGAAAAGGTACTCAACCAGATGCCCGGTCAGCAGCCGGTGAAGGCGGAACGGGTGCTGGAACTCAACGCTAACCATCCCCTGTTTGCCAAACTTTCCGCTTTGAACGACTCCAATCCCGGCAAGCTGAAGGATTACACCGAGATCCTGTACCAACAGGCCCTGCTGTTGGAAGGCCTGCCTATGGACAACCCGGCGGAGTATGTCCAGAAGGTGTGCAAGATTTTGGAAGAAGAACTGTAAGGAAAGCCGCCGGTTGAAGTTTTCCGCCATTGTTTTATCTGCCGATGAGGCCCGACCCCAGTCCCGGAGTCGGGCTTCGGCTTTGTCCCGTAAAGCAATTTACCTTTAACTTGTAAAGCCGTTTAATTTCTGATATAATAGAAAGAACAAATTCCCTTGCTGAAAGGAGCGTACCCCTAAATGAAACTCCAGGAATCCGGTGAAAACTATCTGGAAACCATCCTCGTTCTTCATCAGCGGACAGGTTTTGTCCGCTCGGTGGACATCGCCAACGAAATGGGGTTCAGCAAACCCAGCATCAGCCACGCCATGGGCCTGCTGAAAGACGGCGGCTATATCACCATGGACCCCCGCACCAACCAGATCCTCCTCACCCCTGCCGGTGAAGAAGCAGCCAGCCGCATTTACGAGCGCCACTGTGTGCTGCGGGAAATGCTGATGGCTTTGGGCGTCAGTGAAGAAGTGGCTTCCACCGATGCCTGCAAGATCGAACACGATCTGTCCGACGAAACATTCGCCTGTCTCAAACGCCATGTGCAGGCTATGAAAAAGCCTGCGGAAAAAGCGGAATAACCCTTTTTCCACCCATCATTTGGATTGTCCAGTCCCCGCCGGTGGTGGGGACTGCTTTCGTCCCGGAGGAATTTTCATGACGCTGCCACCCTATCTTCTTCCCCTTTTTCACCGTTACCGGCAAGCCGGATATGGCTGCTACGCCGTGGGCGGCTGTGTGCGGGATAACCTGATGGGTCTTTCCCCTCAAGACTACGACCTCTGCACCGACGCTGCGCCGGAACAGACCCTTTCCCTCTTTTCGGATTACCGCTGTGTTCCCACCGGATTGCGTCACGGCACCGTGACGGTTCTGGCGGAGGGACACCCGGTGGAGATCACCACCTTCCGCACCGAAGGCAGCTACAGCGACGGACGGCGGCCGGATTGGGTGGCCTTCACTCCTTCCTTAAAAGAGGACCTTTCCCGGCGGGATTTCACCGTCAACGCCATGGCCTTCTCCCCGGAAGAAGGCCTGATCGACCCCTTCGGAGGACAGGCCGACCTGCAAAAAGGGCAGCTCCGTTGTGTGGGGAACCCGGCAAAGCGGTTTTCGGAAGACGCTTTGCGGATTCTGCGCTGCCTGCGGTTTGCTTCGGTGCTTGGTTTTTCCATCCACCCGGACACTGCCCAGGCCTTAACAGAAACAGCCCCCCGCTTAAAATTGGTCAGCGGGGAACGAATCGGGGCGGAGCTGAAAAAACTGCTTTGCGGCAAACAGGTTCGACCGGTGCTGCTGGACTGGCCGGAGGTGCTGGGGGTAGTGCTGCCGGAAATCCTGCCCATGGTGGGCTGTCCCCAACACAACCCCTACCACAAATACGATGTTTGGGGGCACACTGCCGCCGCCGTGGAAGCCATTCCCCCTCAACCGGAACTGCGGCTGACCATGCTGTTTCACGACGCCGGAAAACCTGCCTGCGCCTTTACCGATGAAGCGGGGATTGACCACTTTTACGGCCACGGCAAGGTCAGCGCCCAGTTGGCTCAAACCGCCCTGACCCGGCTGAAATGGGATCGGGCCACCCTGGAGACGGTAGTGAACCTCTGCCTGCTTCACGACAGGGTGCTGGTTCCCACCCTGCCTGCCGTGAAGCGGCTGCTGCGTCAAATCGGGCCGGAGCGGTTGCAGCAGCTAATGCTGGTGAAGGAGGCGGACACCCTGGCCCAGTCTGCGCTGGCCCTTCCCCGAATGGAGCAGCACCAAGAGATCCGCCGTCTGGCCCAGCAGGTTTTGGAGGAACAAAGCTGCTTTTCCCGAAAAGATCTGGCGGTCAGCGGTACGGATCTGCTGGCGGAAGGGATTCCTGCCGGGCCTGCCGTGGGCAAAGGGCTGGAGATCCTGCTGGACGCCGTAATAGACGGCAAACTTCCCAATGAACGAACTGCACTGCTGGAATATCTCAGGAGGGAAAGGCCATGGACTTGACAGATTTATACCGCCGCTGCACCCTCTGTCCCCGGCAATGCGGCGTAGATCGCACCGCCGGACAGCGGGGGTTCTGCGGTCAGCCCGCCCATATCCAGGCGGCCAGAGCTTCCCTCCACCGGTGGGAAGAGCCTTGCCTGGCAGGAGAAAATGGCGCTGGCGCCATTTTCTTTACCGGCTGCACGATGGACTGCCTGTTCTGCCAAAACCAGGAATTGAAGAAACCGGAAGCGGGCTGGCCGGTGAGCCGGGAGCGGTTTGCTCAAATCTGCCTGGAATTGGAACAGCAAGGGGCTGCCTGCCTGGACCTGGTTACCCCCACCATGTTCCTGCCTTCCCTGATTCCAGCCATTCAGCTAGCCAAAAAGCTGGGCAGCACGTTGCCGGTGGTGTACAACACTTCCGGTTACGAACAACCAAATCTGCTGCGGTTGTTGGAAGGCGTCGTGGACATTTGGCTGCCGGATTTCAAATATCTTTCCCCAAATTCCGCCAAAATATACTCCAAAACGGACAATTATACAGAAAATATACTATTCGTATTGGACGAAATGGTGCGCCAACAGCCAAAACCGGTCTTTGACGCCCAAGGCTGTATGAAAAAGGGGGTGCTGATCCGCCACCTTATGCTGCCGGGAATGGAGCGGGAGACCCGGCAGATTCTCCGCACCATTCAAAAGCGGTACGGCAATCAGGTGTGGTTCAGCCTGATGAGCCAATACACCCCCACCCCAGCCGCAGCAGACCATCCCGTTCTTTGCCGTCCGGTGGCGCCCAACATCTATCAAAGCACCGTCCGGTACGCCCTGTCCATCGGGCTGGAACAGGGATTTATCCAGGAAGAAGGGGCGGTCAGTGAAAGTTTTATCCCGGATTTTTCCGCCGGGGAAGGAATTATCCGCCCCTTGCCGGTGTAGCCTGTGCTGCTTTTCATTCCAGCAAGAATTTCCTCGATTTTTCTGGAAAAACAAAATCTCTGGAAATGTTGACTAAATTTCAAAATTTTTTCATCTGTTTTTTCTGTGTGAAAAAAGGTGGAAACATTTGCAAAATGCTGTTATTTGATTCAAACTTGTGTTATACTGAAACTCAGGAAATGTTCTGCGAAAGGATGTGACCGGATTCTGGAACTCCCAGATCCATGCTTATGAAAATAACATTGGCACAGCGCTTTCAAAACAAAAAGTTTTTGACTTTGTTCTGCTCCATTGCCGCAGTGGTAGTGGTGGCAATCGTGGCGACCAGCATCCTGCTGGTCAGGTACTACCAGGAACAGCAGCAGCAGGCGCATATTCAAGAAGTGAATAAAGTCCTGGAAAACACCGATACTTTCTTTGACGGCATCACCGTCCAGGGAGTGGACATCAGCGGTATGACCATGGAGGAAGCCACCGAAGCGGTAACCGCAGTGGAAGCAACCACCCGCCCCGTTATCCAGTTGACCATGACCTACGACGGAGAGGACTATGTTTACGACACCGACCGGTTCGGCTTTACCTACGATACCGCCCAGATCCTGGAAGAAGCCTTTGCCATCGGCCGCACCGGTTCTTCGGAGGACTGCTACAACCAGGTGGAAGCCTTAAAGGAAAATCCGGTAAGCTATTCCATCACGGCAACCCTGACCGATGAAAGCGTTCAGGCCGTGGTGGCTGACGTAGCCGCTCAAATCTACGTTCCCATGGTCAACGCCAGAGCCGTGGGCGTGGACTTTTCCCTGTCCGGCTCCGATCGGTTCCAGTTTGAGGAAGGCACCAGCGGCCTGGAAGTAGACACCGACGACCTGAAAACCAAGATAGATGCCGCTCTGGCCCAGGAAGATAAAATTGCCACCTTGGAGATTGTGGCCAATGTGGTGGAGCCAACCTTAACGGTGGCGGACATGCAGCCTTATGTCCAGGAGATCTGCACCTTCTCCACCTACTCCACCAACACCACAGCCGGAAATACCAATATGGCCCTCGCCTTGAGCTTTTGCAACGGCACCATCGTCAATCCCGGCGAAACCTTCTCCTTCTGTGAAACCACCGGCGACTCCACCAACGGCTCTCTGGGCTATGTGGAAGCCGGCGTGATCCTAAACGGAAAGAGCGACACCGACTACGGCGGCGGTATCTGCCAGGCTTCTACCACCCTGTACGGAGCGGTGCTGCGGGCTGATTTGACCATTGTGGAACGGCACAACCACACCTGGCCTTCCAGCTATGTACCCATCGGCCAGGACGCCGCCGTCAGCTATCCCGGCACCGACTTCCAGTTCCGCAACGACACCAACGTCCCGGTATTTATCGAAGCAAGCATGAGCGGACGAACCCTGACGGTCACCCTGTACGGCTACAAGTCCTCGGAATATGACTACATCACCATCAACAGCTACCAAACCGGCACTATGACCACCAGCTTAGGAACCGGCTGCACCGCTGCCGGAGAAAAGCAGTACATCAAAGACGGTGTGGTTATCCGCACGGAAGCGATTCCCAGTTCTTCTTATCGGCTGCAGAGCAGCAGCAGCACTAGCAGCAGTAGTAGTACCGACGCAGTGGATACCGATTCCACAAACACCGCATCTGTGGCAGAGACAACGGAGTCTGCCGCTTCGGAGACTACATCGGAAGCTACGTCCTCTGCTTCCACAGAATCTTCCACACCATCATCGGAATCCACTGCGGAAACCTCGGAAGCAGCTACATCATCTGAGGAATCATACGACGCAGCTTCTCCCTAGATCCGTTTCATCTTATCCGCTTCCGTTTTGGAAGCGGATTTTTTCCAGGAAAGACGGCATTGGTGAAATTTCCCAAGTTGTACATACCAGCTTGCGGGTAAAAAGAGGATTTTCCACGAAAAAATTTCAATTCAAGTAAAATATGTCACAGGCTTTTAGCCAAATAATGAAAATTTCAGGTTGATTTTTGGCCAATGTATATAAATATACCAAAGAAGCAAAAAATTATATGGTAATTATCCACAGGTTGGTGTATAATAAAATTGCGAATAACTGTGCCTCCTTTTTGGTTTCCCAAAGAGGAGCTCACAAATAGAATCTAGATCGAAAGAGGTGTGAGACGCATCTATGGTCACTTCAAAAGATGCAGTAGGAAAAACGGCGCCAAGCCCAGCCAAGGAAGCGCCCAAGTATGAGGATTTTCCTTTATACATTTTCCACCGTGGTGAAAACTATCGAGCTTATGATTTCTTCGGTTCTCATCCCTGGACACAAAACGGGCAGGAAGGTTATATCTTTCGTGTTTGGGCCCCCCATGCGCAGAGCATTCGGGTGGTAGGCGATTTCAATAACTGGGACTACAACGCTGCGCCGGAAATGCGCCGGCTCAGCGACGGAAGCTGCTGGGAATGCTTTATCCCCAATGTTGCCGTATACGATGCCTATAAATATTACATCAAGCGTCCTGACGGAAACATCAACTACAAAAGCGATCCCTACGGCTATCACATGGAAACCCGTCCCGGCACCGCCACCAAAATCTACGACATCGGCGGATTCCAATGGACCGACGACGCCTACCTGGAGCGGAAAAAGACGGAGCGTATCCTGGAATCTCCTATGAACATCTATGAGATGCACATGGGAAGCTGGCGCAAATACGACAACGGAGAATATCTGAGCTACTCCCGTGTAGCGGAACAGCTTATCCCCTATGTCAAGGAAATGGGGTACACCCACATTGAATTGATGCCCATTACGGAATACCCCTATGAACCTTCCTGGGGCTATCAGGTCACCGGTTACTTTGCCCCCACGTCCCGGTACGGCACCCCCCACGCTTTTATGGACTTCGTCAACCAGTGCCACAAAGCCGGAATCGGGGTGATCCTGGATTGGGTTCCCGCCCACTTCCCCAAGGACGCCAACGGGCTTTATGAATTTGACGGGGGATTCTGCTATGAGTATTCCGACCCGCTGAAAAATGAGCACCCCGACTGGGGCACCCGAATCTTTGATTTCGGCCGAAACGAAGTGCTGAGTTTCTTGATGAGC
>CAZWNI010000044.1:0-9498 GCA_964635385.1 uncultured Oscillospiraceae bacterium | reverse complement strand
GTGCAGCAGGTGTTGGTGGCGCTGGCAAAAGTGATGACCAAATGGGTCCATTCCCCTACCGGGAAGAAATCCGACGTGGTACCGGCAGCGGTGCTTTCCTGGGCAGCCGAGCCGGTGGAACCGGTGGAAACCCGCACGGAAATGGTATTGTCACTATTGCTGTTAAAGGAGACATACCAGCCTTCGCTGGCCCAGTTGCCGTCGTCCTTAAACCAGAGCAGGATATTTTCCCCAGTCATGTCAGAATCCGGCTTGATCCAACAGGAGAGGGTTAGTTGTTCCGGCTGGAGGGCAGTGGAAGTTCCCAGATCCAGATAGGTGGAACCATCCAGATACAGAGCATACCCGTCATTAACACCTTCCACATAAGTCAAGTTGTTATTATTGGAAGTGACGGTGATGTTGTTCTTGGAGTCATCGGTCAGGTTTCCCTCGAAGGAGAGGCTCAGTTCAGTGACGTCCTCATAGTCAGTAAAAGAGGCTGCGAACACGCCTGCGGGAAGCTGAACCCCGACCGTTGCCACCATTGCGGCGGACAAGATTCCGGCCAGAAGTCGTTTGCACTTCATGCAATCATCCTTTCTTGATTTTTTTGCCGGAATTTTGTATACTGAAAAACAAAGAAGACGTTCCGGCAGTCGATGTCTTTTGCCTTTATTATAACAAACGACTGCTTTCCTGCAAATATTGTTTGGTAAGATAAGTTTGATTTTGTCAGATGATTTCGCAAGGTTTTCAAAAATTACACTTTATATCTGCCTGTACCGGAGGAAAATCAACCGTGAAAGTCCATCGCATCAACCGCTGCGCCCCGCTGTTGTTCCATATGGCCGGCTACTTTTGTTCGCCGGACCCCAACTGGACCCACCTGTCCCGTCTGCTCACCGATTACGAACTGATGATTGTAGTAAAAGGCACTCTTTACATTGCAGACGGCCAGCGGGAATTTTCCGTGAAAGAGGGGGAATACCTGCTTCTGGCGCCTGGAAGCGACCAACATGGTTATCTCCACAGCCAGTGCGAATTTTTCTGGGTTCATTTTTCCGATTCTGAACTGCTGCTGCCTCAAGAAATGGATTCCAATTCCGCATCTTTTTCCGATGAAATCATCGCTGTGCCGGAACACGGTGTGTTAAACGACACCACTGTGGTTTGGAACCAAATGCGACTGCTGCTCAAACACCATCGCCTTTATGACGATCCCCACATCGCCGCAGCAAACACCATGGTGGTGCTTTGTTTGCTCCAGCACCAATGCCTGCGGGAACGTCCCGCTTCCCAATCCATCGTGAAGGACGACCTCCAGGGGAAAATTTTGGATTACCTGAACTGGCACATCCACGAAAATATCCGGGTCAGCCAGGTAGCCAACCACTTAGGGTACAACGAAAAATACCTGTCCACCCTCTTTACCGCCATGACCGGGGAAAGCATCAAGCACTATATCCTGGTTCAAAAAATGGAGATTGCCAAGCGCCAACTCACCAATACCAACGTGCCCATCACCGCCATCGCCGCCAATATGGGCTTTTCTGACAGCCATAATTTCTCCACCGCCTTCAAAAAAATCGTAGGGATCTCCCCCAGGGAATATCGGAAGGAGTACCGGGAATAAATCCATAAAAAGGCGTACTGCATGGTTTTGCAGCACGCCTTTCTTCTTTGTCCTTTTTAATGCCATACCGGCTGCCGTAATGACTGCCTTTGGCAATCATTATACCATGCCGCCGTTGACCCCCAGCACCTGGCCGGTAATATAACCAGCCTGTTCCGATGCCAGAAACACCGCAGCCGCAGCCACTTCTTCCGGACGTCCTAACCGCCCCATGGGGACGCCGCCGCAAAACTGCTCCATCTCTTCCCCGGTGTACCCGGCATTCATAGGGGTATCAATGCCGCCGGGGGCAATGCAATTCACCCGAATCCCATTAAGGGCCAGTTCTTTGGCCAGGGCTTTGGTCAGACCGATCAGCCCTGCTTTGGCGGCGGAATACACCGCTTCGCAGGCAGCTCCCACCTGTCCCCACACCGAGGAAACATTGAGGATCACTCCACTTTGCTGCCGGTAAAAGACGGGAAGCAGGCCGTGAATCATTCGGTAGGCGGATTTCAGGTTGCAGTCCAGGATATAATCCCAGTGTTCCTCCTCCACATCGGAAAAAAGGATTTCTTCCGCTGCTCCGGCATTGTTCACCAGCACATCTACCCGGCCGAACCGGGCCGGCACATCTCGGCAAAGGGCCTTCGCTTCCTCCCCATTGGTCAGGTCGGCGCAGAACACCTCACAGTCCTGCCCCAGCGCCAAAATCCGGCCTTTCAGTTCCTGGGCGGCCTGCTTTTGGCTGCGGCAATGCACCGCCACAGCATATCCCGCCTGAGCAAAAGCCATGGCCATGGCCTGTCCAATTCCGCCGGAAGCTCCGGTAATCAGCGCCGTTTTCATCAGCTTGTCGATGACGCCACAGCGGCGTCATCATACTGGGTCGTGTCGCTGGTCAGATCTTCCTCCGCCTGGGAAACGGTGGTTTCCGTGGTGGGGAATGCCACGCTGAGCACCACATACTGGTCGGTATCCACCTTTTGCAGGGTGTAAATCATAGTTTTCTGGGGCTCTTCGTCCAAATACCGCCCCACATCCCAGAAGGGGCCGGGGGGAATGTAACCTACCTCCAAAGTATAAATGTCCAGTGTTTTGGAGATGCTCAGCACCTCGCAGGAATAGGGCAGCACCGAAGGGGTGGTGGGAAGGTAGTACACCTGGTTTTCTTCATCGTAGACAATGGAGAGATAACTGTCCTCCACACTTTGATGGCAGATGCTGGCGTGTTCCCCTAAAATCTGGCGGATGCTGGCTTCAATGTCCGACTGGGGCACCGTGATGTTGCCGAAGGAATCTTCCTGGTAATCGGAGGTGTCGGGATGACTCAGCAAAAACTGCCACACCCCAGCCCGGATTACTTCCACTTCATCCAGATAATTCACCGATTCGTAGGCGGGCACATCAATAATCACCAATGGCTCCACCACTTCTGCCAGAGCCTCCTTTTCCCAGGTGTTGTTCACTACATCACCGATCAGCCCCACCAACCACACAATGGTGGTGACCAGCCCTATCAGGGCAAACAGCAGGGTGAATATCCCCAACACCAATGCTCTCCGGTGAAAGGGCCGCTTTTCCATTGCCCGTTCCGGCACGGCCTCTGCCGGCATGGGCTGTATCTCTTGCTTTGCCATAAACCCAGTCTCCTTTCTAGGAAAACAGCCTTCTCAGCGGATCTGGCCGTTGCCTCGAATCACATATTTTACTGTGGTTAATTCCTTCAGTCCCATGGGGCCTCTGGCGTGGAGTTTCTGGGTGGAGATGCCGATTTCCGCTCCCAGACCAAACTCGCCGCCGTCGGTAAACCGGGTGGAAGCGTTGACATACACCGCCGCCGAATCCACCGCCGCAGTAAACCGGTCGGCACTGTCCAAATCCCTGGTGACAATGCATTCGCTGTGACCGGTGGAATAGTGGTTGATGTGCCGAATGGCTTCCTCCACACTCCCCACTACCTTACAGGAAATGATGTAATCCAGAAATTCCTTGCCGTAGTCCTCTTCGGTGGCAGGCGCCGCCAGATTCCCCAAAATCCTGCAGGTTTCTTCGCAACCCCGGATCTCCACATTTTTCTCTGCCAGCTTCTTTTGACATATGGGCAGGAAGGTCTGCGCCACGTCCCGGTGCACCAGCAGGCTTTCCGCCGCATTGCAGACGCTGGGACGGCTGGTTTTGGCGTTGAACACGATGTTCACCGCCATTTCCAGATCGGCGGAAGCATCTACATAGATGTGGCAGTTGCCGGTTCCAGTCTCAATCACCGGCACTGTGGCGTTTTCCACACAGGAGCGGATCAAGCCCGCCCCGCCCCGGGGAATCAGCACATCCAACAGGCCGTTGAGCTTCATCATTTTGGTGGCGGTTTCCCGGCTGGTATCCTCCACCAACTGGATCAGTTCTTTGGGCAAGCCGCATTCCTCCAGCGCCTGCTGCATCAGCCGGACAAAAGCCAGGTTGGAGCGGAAGGCTTCCTTGCCGCCCCGGAGCAATACGGCGCTGCCTGCCTTCAGGCAGAGGGCAGCGGCATCTACCGTAACATTGGGCCGGGATTCAAAGATGATCCCGATGACCCCCATGGGAACCCGAATGCGTTGAATGTTCAGCCCGCTGACGGTGCGGTAGCCTTCTACCACCTGACCCACCGGGTCCTCCAGCTTCACCACGTCCAGCACCGAAGAAGCGATGCCTTCGATCCGTTCCCGAGTCAGCAGCAGCCGGTCCTGCATCACCGCAGGCATTCCGTTTTCCTTTGCCTTAGCCAAATCAACGGCATTGGCTTCCAAAACCTGATCTGCCTGCTGAACTAAAATCCGGCTGATGGCAGTCAGCGCATTGTTTTTCTCTTTGGTGGACAGCAGGGAGGCCGCCTGGGAAGCCTGTTTTGCCGCCAGGGCCGCTGCTGTAATGTCGTATGCCATGATAATTCCTCCTTAGGCTTTAGTCTTTGATCTTGCCGCTTTTGGGGTAACGGCTTTTGTACTTCAGTCGTTCCTGACGCCGCTGGCGCTGCTGCACATTGGGCTCAAACCAGGTGCCGGCGGGCTGGCCGTCCAAGATGGTGTAGAGCTGTTCCGGGCGGCTGCCGTTCATAATCAGCATAGGGAAGCCTGCTTCCATAGCCATCTGGGCTGCATGGATTTTGGTTACCATGCCGCCGGTACCCAAATGGCTGCCCTGCCCCCCTGCCAGACCCTGGATCTCCGGGGTAATTTCCTCCACATAGGGGATCAGCTTGGCGTCCGGGTTTTTGTGGGGGTCGGAATCAAACAAGCCGTCAATGTCGCTTAAAATCACCAGCAAGTCTGTTTCGCACAGCCTTCCCACAATGGCGGACAAAGTGTCGTTGTCGCCAAACTCGATCTCCTCGGTGGAAATGGCGTCGTTTTCATTGACGATGGGGATCACCTTTAATTGCAGCAGCCGGTTGAAGGTATTCTCCAGGTTCCGGCAGCTAATTTCCCGGTCTACGGTGTAACGGGTCATCAGCACCTGACTCACCCGGTGGTTATACTCCAAAAAGGAATTGGAGTACACCTGCATCAATTCACACTGTCCCACCGAAGCGCAAGCCTGGATTGTCGGCATATCGTCAGGCCGGCCGGAAAAGCCCAACTCCCCTGCTCCCACACCGATGGCGCCGGAGGACACCAGCACGATTTCCAAACCGGTATTTTTCAGGTCGGAGATCACTTCCACCAGATGCTTGATCCGCCGCAGATTCAAAAGTCCGGTGGAGTAGGCCAAGGTGGAAGTGCCCACCTTCACCACCACCCGCTTGATTTCATTCAACTCCTTCAAATGCCAAACACTCCTTCTTCTCCCAAGCCTTCTTTGCTTTCCCGAACTGCTTTTTCCCGTTCCAGCCACTGCTGCATCCACTGCTGAGCCGCCTCCCGGCTGCACAGCCGCAAATAAGGCAGCACCAACAAAACAGGGACAACCAAGACGCAGCTCAGCACCCCGGTCAAATGAACCCCCAACAGGAAAATCCAATGCCTGGCGTGACCTTTCATCATACGGGCGGAAAGCCCGAACAACTGCAAATAGCTGTGGCCGGGCTGTTCAAAAAAAAGATAGGGCACTAAAAACAGCTTGGAACCCAGCCAAAAAAACACCAGCAGCCCCGCCAACAGCAACAGGGTTTCTATCACCAGCAACACCTCATAAAAGGGCTGACCGAAACCTTCCCGTCCCAGGGGTACCAAGCCGGCCAACAAACTCAGCGCCGGACCGAAACAGAACAACAGCAGCCCGATCCAACAAACCAACTGGTACAGTTCCTGGCGCAGCAGGCGGAAATACCGCTGCCAGGTGGAAAAATAAAAAAAGAGCTGCTGCATTTCCCAAAACCGCCCCCGGGTATCCTTCAGCCAATACAGCCGTTTGGCCCCCACGCTGAGAGGCGCCCCAAACAGCACCCATACCACCAGCGCACCGAAAATCCCGGCAACGCCGTTCCACAAAAGACTCAGCAGTACGCCGATGATCACAGCGCAGAACGCCATGCTCAGTTCCATGCAGCACAGGCAGATGGATTTGGGGAAATTTTTCTTCAACACCCGAAAGCTCCGGATAAAAACTTCCTTCATTTGTTTCATGAACCATTCCCACCCATGGTTTGATCCAGGGAACGAATGTAATCCGGGTCCACCAGGTGGTACTGGGCTTCCTGTTCCGGTTCTTCCCGGTACGGGATCTTTCCGCCGATCTCAAAACTTCGGGCATTGCTCCAAACCGCCAGATTCAGCAGAACACCGTACCCTTCCCCAGGCTGACAGCTCCAATAGGAAGGTTTGGTCCGGGGCAGGCCGCAGCCGCCCAACAAGGTCATAATCACACCGCCGTGGGTCACCACCGCAGCGGAGAAGATCTGCTTTTTCATCATGTCCTTCAGCAGAACTTCAAAACCTTCCAGCACCCGGCTTTCAAACTGAGCCATTCCCTCGCTGCCTCCTGGCGCCGGCGACTTCATCTTATGTTCCATAAAGGTAAGGAAACCCTGATCGTGTTTCAATTCGTCCAGGCTTTTGTTTTCAAAGTCCCCGAAATCAAATTCCCGCAGCTGAGGCAGTGTGATCAGATCCATTTCAGGATAAAGCAGATGGGCAGTCTGGACACAGCGCAGCAGCGGCGAGGTATATACCAGCCCCACGTTGGGGTATTCCCCGGATTCCATGAAGGACGCCAGTCCGGCGATCCCTTCCGGGCAAAGGGGCAGATCCGTTTTCCCTACAAACCGCCCGTCCAAATTGGAAGCGGTCATGCCGTGGCGGATCAGGTAAATATGGTAGCTTTGCATGGTATTCCTCCCCCTTCTCGGCAGTGGACTTCAACGGTATTTTCCATGCTCCTATCATACCAAATTCCCTTTGCTTTTGCAAACCCTTTTGTCCACTGGCCTTCTTAATTAAATACACCTCTTGATATTTTTGGCATTTTTTGGAATTTCCCGACAAAGATTCAGAAAATCGTTCATTTTCCTTGCACAAAGCCGACAACTTTCAAAATTTTTCTTCAAAATGCCTTTACAAACAGTATCCTTTATACTATAATTTACTATATGTGAAAACCAGACGAAAGGAGAAATGCCGGTGAACAGCGATTTCCCCCGAATTCTCTCGCTTTTGCGAAAAGAACGGGGCTTGAGCCAGAAACAGGCTGCCGCAGAGCTGCATGTATCCCAATCACTACTCTCCCATTACGAAAAAGGCATTCGGGAATGCGGGCTGGATTTTCTGGTGCGCACCGCCGATTTTTACGGGGTTTCCTGCGACTACTTGCTGGGCCGTTCCCCTGAGCGCACCGGCGCTACCCTGTTGGTGGACGATCTGCCGGAAGCAGACGTGCTGGGCAAGGAAAACCGCATGCGGGGGGGCAGTATCCTCCCCACCTTAAACAAGCGGCTGATGATCAACAGCTTGAACATTGTGTTCAGCTTGTTGGAGCGGATCGGCAATACCAAACTCACCAAGTCTTTGAGCCTTTACCTGATGATGGACATTTATCTGGCGTTTCGGATGCTGTATGAGCTCAACCCCAAAAATCTCTCCACCCTGTTTGTGGTAGACAAAGTCAGGTACCCCTATTTGGCGGACGCTCAACGCTTGATGCAGCGGGCAGATCTTGTCCAACTGATGCTGCAGCTTTCCAAGGAGCTCCCCACGGAAAAAACCCTGTTGTCCACCGAACAGCTTCAAGCCAATTACCCCCTCTTCACCAGTTCCCTCTTAAATCTCATCAAAAACGTGGAAGTAGTTCTGGAACAAACCTAAGCGAGAAAACATTTTTCATCTGCCTTTCCAACAAAATGGAAAGGCTTTTTTCTTTACTGCCCTGCATCTAACAAAAACACACCTTTTTTATTACAAAAACAGATTGACAAATCCCGCCAATCGTGTATGATAGTTGCCGTATCAAACCAAAAAGAGAAAGGGGAAATATTGCGTGGTTCGCGATATGACCAAAGGCAGTCCCACCAGGCTGATCCTGTCCTTTGCCCTGCCCATGCTGGCAGGCAGCATTCTGCAGCAATTCTATAACCTGGTGGACAGCATCGTGGTGAGCTGGGGTGTAGGGGTCAACGCCTTTGCTTCCATCGGCTGCACCAGTTCCATGAACTTCTTCGTCATCGGCTTTATCACCGGTTTGACTCAGGGGTTTTCCATTCTCATCAGCCAGTATTTCGGAGCGAAAAACATGGAGGGAATGCGCAAAAGCATCGCCATGTCGGTTTGCCTGTCCGCCGTTTGTGTAGTGGTGGTTTCCCTGGCAGCCGCCCTCTCCTCCAAGGGAATCCTGACGCTGATGCAAACCCCGGACATCTATATGGAAGATGCAGTGCTTTACTCCCGGATCGTATACGGTTGTGTGGGGTGCCTGGTGTTTTACAACATGACCTCCTCCATTCTCCGGGCAGTCGGGGACAGCCGCAACCCTCTGATTGCCATTATCGTCTCCACCATTATGAACATCGGCTTGGACCTGCTGTTCGTTATGGTGTTCCACTGGGGAGTGGCAGGGGCCGCCATTGCTACCGCCATCAGCCAGGTCATGGCCATGTGCTACAACCTGGTGGTAATGCGGCGGCTGGAAATCCTTCATCTATCCAAAACGGACTTCCAACTGAATTTTTCCATGATGCGGAAAATGTTGGTGATGGGCATTCCCATGGCTTTCCAAAACTCGGTCACTGCTCTGGGCGTCATGATCCTCCAAGGGGTGGTCAACAGCCTGGGTGCGTTGTACTCCGCCGCCTACGCCGCCGGCTGCCGGGTGGTGAACATCATTCAGCAGCCCAACGCCACCTTCGGCATGGCCATGACCACCTTTTCGGGCCAGAACCTGGGAGCCGGCAAACTGAACCGGATCCGCAAAGGAGTGCTGCGCTGCATTGGCATCAACCTGATTATCTGCACCGGGCTTTGCTTATGCATGATCTTCTTCTCCAAACCCATTGCCGGACTGATTGTGGGCTTCGGAGAAACAGAAATTATCCAGGAAGCTTCCAACTACATGGTATTCTTGAGCCTGTTTTTGTGGGTGCTGGGTCTGCTGTGGCCCTACCGCTCCGCCTTGCAGGGCATGGGCCGCACCGTGATGCCTATGCTTTCCGGCGGACTGGAACTGGCCATCCGAATCTCTCTGGTGCTGACCCTGCCTTTGTTCATGGGCTTCTGGGGCGTCATGACTGCCGAAGTTTCCGCCTGGGCCGGAGCTACTATTATGCTGGTCATCGACTATTATGTGGTGATCCACAAGTTGAAAAACGCCTCTAATTTGAATCGGGAATTGCTGAAAAAAAAGAAAGAAACGGAAAAGATTCCGGCAGGTTGTAGAAAAAGTGAAACATAAAAGTTTTTGGTGCAGCTTTTTACAAAAAGCTGCTGGGGGTGCAGGGG
>CAZWNI010000043.1:0-9765 GCA_964635385.1 uncultured Oscillospiraceae bacterium | reverse complement strand
TGCAAAAACGGGGAAATGTTGTCATAATATTTATGCAAAGGTGGGGGAGTGCCTCTGTCTTTTCATCGGATTTGTTTGTTTCTTTTTCATTTCAAGGAGTGCAGAATATGAAAAACGATTGCTGCGCCATTATCCTTGCAGCGGGAAAGGGTACCCGGATGAAATCCGAAAAGCCCAAAGTCCTGGCGGAAATTCTCTTCAAGCCCATGGTCGGGTATGTGGTGGAGGCGATTCGGAAAGCCGGCGTAGAGGAGATTTGCGCCGTTACCGGATTCATGTCCCAGCAGGTGGAAGAATATCTGGACACCCTGGGCAATATTTGCTACGCCCACCAAACCGAGCAGAAGGGAACCGGCCACGCAGTGATGATGGCTCGCTCTTTTTTAGAAGAACACAAAGGCGGGAATGTACTGGTAATCTGCGGAGATACTCCCTTTATGACCGCCAATACCATTCGTCATGCTTTGGAACAGCACAAAAGTGAAGGGAATGCTGTTACGGTGGTCACCGCCCAGGTGGAAGACCCTTCCGGCTACGGACGAATCGTTCGCAATGCCGCCGGAATTTCCAGGATCGTGGAGCAAAAGGACGCTACCGTATCCCAGCTTCAGATCCATGAGATCAATTCCGGAACCTATTGGTTCACAGTGGATTCCTTGCTGCAGATGCTGGACCAGCTCACCACTTCCAACGCTCAGCAGGAGTATTACCTTACCGATACGGTGGATCTGGCCTTGAAACAGGGCTGGTATGTAGGGGGCTACACCGCCTGCACTCCCGATATTATCCTGGGCGCCAATTCCCGCAAGGATCTTCACCAGCTCAGCGAAAAGATGCGCCGGAAAGTGCTGGACCGGCTGTTTGAAGAGGGAGTGGAAATTCCCTGCACCGACGGCATCTTGGTCAGCCCCGACACCAAGGTGGGGACCGATACCGTACTGCTGCCCGGCACCATCTTGAAGGAAAATGTAGTGATCGGCAAACACTGTGTCATCGGTCCCAACAGCCTGATCCAAAACTCCACCTTGGGCGACCGGGTCACCTTCAACGCCAGCCAGTGTTATGATTCGGTAATTCACAGCGATGTGGGCATTGGCCCCTTCTGCCATATCCGCCCCAACAGCGAGATCAAGTCCTTCGTTCACATCGGGGACTTTGTGGAAGTGAAAAATTCGGTGATTGGAGAAGGCACCGGCATTTCTCACCTGACCTACGTTGGGGATTCCGATGTGGGACAGAATGTCAACTTTGGCTGCGGCTGTGTTACCGTGAATTACGACGGCGTCCATAAAAACCGCTGCACCATCGGCAACGGCGCATTCATCGGCTGCAACACCAACCTGGTAGCTCCGGTTACCGTAGGGGACAACGCCTACATCGGGGCAGGCAGCACCATTACCGATGCGGTGCCGGAAGAAGGGCTGGGCATTGCCCGGGCCAGACAGGTCAATATCGAAGGATTTGCCGCCAAAAAAATGGTGGGACGCAAGCTGAAATATTATCCCGACGAAAAGTAAAATTCATATCGGGGGAGAAGGAGTAGTAACATGAATTTTCATGGCAAGGAAATTAAAATTTTCAGTGCAAATTCCAATCGGGAAGTAGCGGAAGACATCGCCCGCTGTCTTGGGCTGCCTATGGGAAAAAGCCAGGTAATTACCTTCAGCGACGGTGAAATCAGCGTATCCATTCAGGAATCAGTCCGGGGCAGCGACATTTTCGTGGTGCAGTCTACCTCTTATCCGGTCAACGATAACCTGATGGAGCTGCTCATTATGATCGACGCCTTCAAGCGGGCTTCCGCCGCCCGGATTACCGCCGTAATCCCTTATTTCGGCTATGCCCGCCAAGACCGGAAGGCCAAAGCCCGCGACCCGATCTCTGCCAAGCTGGTAGCCGACCTGATCACCACCGCCGGCGCCGATCGGGTGCTGACCATGGATCTCCACGCCGCTCAGATCCAAGGCTTCTTCAACATTCCGGTGGATCATCTGCTGGGCGTGCCGATTTTGGCCCCTTATTTCATGGAGCATTTTGCCGACTGCGCCGACGATCTGGTGGTAGTCAGTCCCGATTTGGGCAGCGTCAACCGTGCCCGCCAGTTCGCCACCCGCATCGACGTCCCCCTGGCCATTGTAGATAAGCGCCGTCCCAAGGCCAATGTGTCTCAGGTTATGAACATTATCGGCAACGTGGAAGGGAAGAAGGTCATTCTGGTGGACGACATGATCGACACCGCCGGTACCATCTGCAATGCGGCCCGTGCCATGATTGAAAAGGGCGGCGCCAAGGAAGTATCCGCCTGCGCCACCCACGGCGTACTCAGCGGCCCGGCTATTGAGCGGATTCAGGACAGCCCCATCAAAGAAATGGTGCTGCTGGACACCATTCAGTTGCCGGAAGAAAAGATGATCGACAAGATTACTGTGTTGAAGGTTGGACCGGTGTTCGCCAAGGCCATCGAACGGATTTACGAAGACCTGCCTGTTTCTCCCCTGTTCACCTGATCAGCCAAAAATCAAAAGGACTGCATTCAAAAAGTGCAGTCCTTTTTCATTACCCTTTTTTAGGTTAAACCGTACCTATGCTGCCGTTTTCCAGATCATAGCAATACATGGTCCGAGTGCTGTCCAACAGGAATATTCTCCCCTCCACTGCATTGATGTTGCTATAAGTTCCCTGGGCCAAAACTTCAAAATCAGAACCGTCCAGCTTCATTCGGCAGAGGCTCCCGACTTGTTCTTCCGTTTCCCCTTGATAGATAAAGTACACTTCATCTTGAAAGATTACCATGCTGCTCGCAAGATTGCTGGCAATGACCTGGTCCTCGGTGCCGTCCGTATTTACCGAACAGAAATCTCCACTGGCATCTACATAGTACAGCTTCCCCTGATAGTACACCAGATCCAGCAGTTCCTTGTCGGGCAGAAGAGAGGTAATCTCTCCGCCTTCCAGCGGCACGGAACAAAGGGCATAGTTCCCATCTTTTCCATATCGGAAATATATCTGTTCCCCGTCACTGCAAACGTCGAAGGCGGGAAGTTCTGTCAACCGGGTGACGACACTGATGTCTGATAAATACAATGAGTACAAAGAACGGTCTTCATTCAAATCTGTATAAATTAAATAAGAGTCGGCATATTCCATTTCTCCTACCGCCGTGTCGATTACCAATTCTTCGCTGCCACTTTCCGGGTCAACGTTCCACACATAGCGGTATTCATCATTGATGAACGCATAGAGGTTTTCTCCATCGGTGATGATTTCCCCAATGGAAAAATTCAGCACTTTTTGATTGTCACTGCCGTCTGTTTTCATGGAATAGAGTGTATACTGGTCATTGGTATTGATATAATAGATGGTGGAGCCGATCTGCACCGCCAAGCCGCTGTTGCCATAGGCTCTGGGAACCGAAGGCCAAAGCAACCAGACCAACAGCACAACCAAAGCCACCACAACCGCCGCTGCTCCCAAAATGATTGATTTTCCTTTTTTTTCTTTCCAAAGCCTCCCTATAGGCTTACACCATTGAAATAATTTTGCGGATTTTTTTTCCGGAATGCGCACATGTTCCATAAAAATTACCTTTCGTATTATACCTCTAACATATTACAATTAGAAATTACTGTTTCAAATTCAAAGAACGAATTTAGTATAGCATGTTTTGTAAACCCTTTCAAGAAAAGGGACTCCTTTTTTCATTTGTGTCAAAATCTTTTAGATTTATTTCAGATAATCCGACAGAATTCTTGTTTATTTTGATTTTGTTTCATAAGAAATCTAAAATTTACCAAGAGTATAGTTCTTGACAATCTCAACAGAGTTTTTAACAATTCAGCGGAACACTCAAACTTTTCTACCCAATATTTTGGCAGAACACCTGTTTTTTTCTACAATATATTGGGGATACCTCAAAAAACAAGGAAGTTTTCAACACATCGCAAACAACTTGTTGAAAACTTTTCCGCTTTGTCTCCATTGAAAACGGAAACAGCAGCCAATGCCGAAAAACTCACGGTCATTTGCTGCTGTTTTTTCTCATTCTTCCGTTACTGGGGTTTCATCTATTGTTTCCGAGGTCTTTTCAGTCTGCGGGGAAGATTCAGAATTTTCTTCCTCTCCCAGACTTTCCACCTCAGACACCTGGGCGCTTTCATCGTATTCCGCACGGGCAATGCTGACTAGCTTGCTGCCGGGAGCAACCTTCATCACTTTCACACCGCCGGCATACCGGGACATAATTCCCACATCGCTGACCCGGATTCGGATAATAATGCCATCGTCCGAAATCATAATCAAATCATCGGTTTCATCTACAACTTTGATTCCAGCCACCATGCCCCGCTTTTCATTGACCTTGTAGTTGGTACGGCCCAAACCGCCCCGGCGCTGCAAAGGATAATCCTCTACCTTGGTGCGGCGACCCAATCCTTTTTCAGTCACTGTCATCACGGTGGCGTAATCCCGCAGTCGTGCCAAACCGACCACTTCATCGCCTTCCCGGAGCTGGATAGCCCGCACGCCTCGTGCTGTGCGGGACAGGGGACGGGCATCGGTTTCGTCCATTCGCAAACACATACCCATCTTCGTGGCAATCAGCAGTTGGTGATGCCCGTTGGTGAGTTTGGCAAAGGCCAGTTGATCGTCCTCATCTAAAGAAATGGCAATCAAACCGGAACGGCGGACATTCTTATAAGCATCGAGCCGGGTTCGCTTAATGATTCCCTTTTTGGTCACCATCACCAGATAGCCGTCCTTTTCAAAATCATGGACCTTGATCATATAGGCAATGGTTTCATCTGGCTCCAATTCCAACAGGTTTACCACATTGGTGCCCTTGGCAGTGCGGCTTCCTTCCGGGATTTGGTAGCACTTTAATCGGTGCATCCGTCCCTTATTGGTCAAGAACAGCACATAATCGTGGGTGGAGCTGATAAACAATTCCTCGGTAAAGTCCTCTTCCCGCTGGGTCATACCGGAAATGCCCCGGCCGCCCCGGCGCTGAGTCTTATAAGTATCCAGCGTCATTCGTTTCACATAGCCGAAATGGGTGAGGGTTACCACACAATCCTCTTCGGGGATCAGATCTTCAATATCCACCTCGCCGGACACTGCTTCAATGGAAGTGCGGCGCTGGTCGGCATACTTGTCCCGGAGATTCAGCAGGTCGGTTTTAATGATGTCCAGCACCTTAGCGTGGTCCGCTAAAATAGCTTGGTATTCCATAATCTTTGCCTGGACCTCCGCCAACTCACTTTCGATCTTCTGGCGTTCCAAACCGGACAGTTGTCCCAAACGCATGGCGACAATGGCTCCGGCCTGCAAATCGGAAAGACCGAATCGCTCTATCAAAGCAATCTTAGCGGCAGGCTGATCAGCGGAATTGCGAATGATCCGAATCACTTCATCAATAAAGTCAATGGCAATTTTCAAGCCCTCCAGGATATGTTCTCTGGCTTGGGCCTTTTCCAAATCGAATTTGGTCCGGCGGCGGATCACATCGCATTGGAAGTCGATGTAGTGTTCCAGAATCTGCTTCAGAGTGAGGATTTTCGGCTGGCCTTCTACCAGCGCCAGCATAATGACCCCCACTGTTTCCTGAAGCTGGGAATAGTGATACAAATTGTTTAGAATCACCTGGGCGTTGGCGTCCCGCTTCAATTCCAAAACAATCCGCATTCCGTCCCGGTCGGATTCATCTCGCAAAGCGGAGATCCCTTCAATCCGTTTTTCCTTCACCAAAGCGGCAATGGACTGAATCAACCGGGTTTTGTTCACCATGTAGGGGATTTCCCGAATGACGATTCGCTGTTGCGCATTGTTTTTACCATATTCCTCTATTTCCGCCTTGCCCCGGAGAATGATTTTTCCCCGGCCGGTCGCATAGGCGGCACGAATGCCCGAATATCCCATAATAATGCCGCCGGTAGGGAAGTCAGGGCCTTTGATAAAGTCCATCAGTTCCGACACTTCCGCATCGGGATATTCCATCAAATGTACTACGGCATCAATGACCTCTCCCAGATTATGGGGAGGAATATTAGTAGCCATACCCACCGCAATGCCGGTGGAACCGTTTACCAGCAAGTTGGGAAAACGGGAAGGAAGGACACTTGGTTCTTTGATGGTGTCGTCGTAGTTGGAAACAAAATCCACTGTTTCCTTGTTGATGTCGGTAAGCATCTCCATGGAGATCTTGGCCATTTTGGATTCGGTATACCGGTAGGCAGCCGGGGGGTCGCCGTCGATAGTGCCGAAGTTTCCGTGACCGTCTACCATAGGATACCGCATGGAAAACCATTGGGCCAAACGCACCAAAGCGTCGTACACAGAAGCATCGCCGTGAGGGTGGAATTTACCTAACACGTCACCTACCGTTGCCGCACACTTGGAATATTTCCGGTCTGGAAACAGCCCATTCAAATACATATCGTACAAAATTCTGCGGTGAACCGGTTTTAATCCATCTCGCACATCTGGCAATGCCCGGGAGACAATGACCGACATGGAGTAGGCCAGAAAGGACTGTTTCATTTCCTTTTCAATGTCTACCGAGTATACCTTGCTGTTTTCCGTATTATACATATCTTCACCTCAAACTATCTTCTGTCCGGAAAGAATTTTCCCTGGGCCAATGACAACGGATTCCATTGGCTTGCAACTGCTGCCGGATCACCGCCAACTGCGATCCCAAAACGGAACAGGGAATGACGATCAAGATGGATTGTTTTCCTCCTAAAATCAGCAGACCCTTTTTTTCCAAAGCAAATTTTATGTAACGCCGGTAAGAAATCAGTCTGGCCTTTTCATTGAGTTTAATCCCTCTGGACAGAAACCGCACGGTCTGCTCTTCCGGCAGGAAAACCTCTTCCCGCACCGTAAAAGGCATCAGCCAAAGCATCACCACCGTCAAAAGTAAAAAACCGGCCGCCGCAAATAAAGGCGGGTGAGAAAACCAAATGCCGTACACGCAGCTTCCCACCACCAATAAAACCGCCAGCAGGGAATAGGCTGTCCGCAATCCAAAAAAACGCCACAAAAGGTAATACCGCAGCCCTGTTTGCATCTGCGCCTGGGTCAGGGAATAGGTAAACTCCATGGCCCTTCCTCCTCGCTTACTTTTTCCCCGTCACTTCCAAATACAGGTCGCAAAACCCGTCTTTCATTCGCTGGGTCAGGGAATCCATGACCTCTTCCGGACAGCAGCGCTTGGGCAGGATAAATACCCTCTGCTTTTCATGCCCGATGATAAATAAATCTTCTGTTTCCCAGCAGCGAAAATTCTTTTTGCCGTAGGGAACAAAATTAGCGTTTTCTCCGCTGCCCATGCGGATACCATCTTGATAAACTGTCATCTCATATTCTTCGGTATATGGATTGGCTTCAATCGCAGAGACGGTGTGCTTGATGTGGCTGTGGGGCAGGTAAATGATGAAACACATTACCGCAATGCAGACCACTGCAATAAACATGCTGACCTGACTGCCGTCTTGGAAAATAATGTTATAGAGATAAAACACCAGCAGCACAGCCAGAATCAAAAAGTAGATGAGATACCGCCTGCGAATGGTGTACCGCTGGAAGATTTTCAGCGCTTCCTTCGCTTCCTCCCCGGTAAAGCCGTATTTGAGATAGATTCCCTCTCCGTGATCCTCTTCCTGATCCTGTCCGGCGTCTACCTTCAGCTTGGGAATATCCTTGTAATTGTCCGCAACGATACCCTGATCCGCCGCATCTGGAGCGGGATCTTCGTTCAGCATTCCTCCCGCCTGGATTTCCTCCGGGGTGGGCTGCTGTTCTTCTTGGGAAGAAGAATCAATTTCCTTTGTTTCCTGGTTCAAAACCTCATTGACTTCATCGTAAGATTTTTGAACCGCTTCCATCTCCTCCAGAATCTGTTCTTCCTGGCTCTTTTTGCTTTTTTTCATAACCACTAACCTCAAACATCTAAATTTTGT
This sequence comes from uncultured Oscillospiraceae bacterium, assembly GCA_964635385.1. Taxonomy (GTDB): domain Bacteria; phylum Bacillota; class Clostridia; order Oscillospirales; family Ruminococcaceae; genus Egerieicola. Next base: position 1,807 of record CAZWNI010000043.1, on the reverse strand, counting down.
ACATACCTTGCATTCTTTTCAATGAATTCCCGGCGTGGTTCTACCTTTTCTCCCATCAAAATGGTAAAGATCTCGTCGGCGCTGGCCGCATCTTCCATCTCCACCTTATACATCACCCGGCGTTCCGGGTCCATTGTAGTTTCCCAAAGCTGTTCCGGGTCCATCTCACCCAAACCTTTGTAGCGCTGAATGTCCACCTTATTGTTTTCATTGCCGCCGCTGAGCTCCTGAATATACTCGTCCCGTTCCCGGTCGCTGTAGGCATACCGAACCTTTTTGCCCCGGGTGAGCTTAAACAGGGGAGGCTGTGCCAGATAAATGTGGCCTTGCTCAATGAGCTGAGGCATGAAGCGGAAAAAGAAGGTGAGCAGCAGGGCACGGATATGGGAACCGTCTACGTCGGCGTCCGCCATAATGATAATCTTGCCGTACCGCAGCTTGGAGATGTCGAAATCCTCTCCAATGGAGGTGCCCAGAGCGGTGACCACCGGCATCAGCTTTTCGTTGCCGTACACCCGCTCCAAACGAGCTTTTTCCACATTCAGCATTTTACCCCATAGGGGAAGGATAGCCTGGAAACGCCGATCCCGTCCGTCCTTGGCGGAGCCACCTGCGGAGTCGCCCTCCACGATGAAGATTTCCGTATAGGCGGCGTCCCGGTCGGAGCAGTCTGCCAACTTGCCCGGCAGGGAAGAGGAATCCAAAATATTATTTTTCTTTCGGGTCAGTTCCCGGGCTTTCCGAGCCGCTTCCCGAGCCTTTTGAGCGGTAGAGGACTTTTCGAAGATAGTCTTGGCCACCGCCGGATTTTCTTCCAGATAATCGGTCAAACAATCGGTGATCAGCTTTTCCACCAGCGGCTTCGCTTCCGGATTGCCCAGCTTGCCCTTCGTCTGTCCTTCAAACTCGCAGTTGGTGAGCTTTACCGAAATAATAGCGGTGAGACCTTCCCGCACGTCTTCGCCAGAAAGCCGGGGATCGCTGTCCTTCATTAAGCCGTGTTTGCGGTTGTATTCGTTGAGAACTTTGGTTAAGGAATTCTTAAAGGCCGTTTCATGGGTGCCGCCGTCCACAGTATGAATGTTGTTGGCAAAGGAAAGGATAACTTCGTTGTAGCTGTCGTTGTACTGCATGGCAACTTCCGCTATCGCATCTCCCACTTCCCGCTTTAGATAAATAACGTCGGAATGGAGCACTTCCAGATGCTTAGTCTGGTGGATATAGCCGACAAAGGATTTAATGCCCCCCTCATAGTGCAGCACCACCGGCTGACCATCGTTGCCGGGATCTTTTTCCCGTTTGTCGGTGAGGATAATCCGGATACCGCCGTTCAGGAAAGCCTGTTCCCGCAGCCGCCGCAGCAGCACATCAAAGTCATATTCTGTGGTTTCAAAAATTTCATGGTCCGCCTTAAAGAAAATGGTGGTGCCGGTTTCCTCAGTGTCCCCAATTTCTTTTAGAGGCGCCAAGGGATTGCCCCGGGAAAAACGTTGTTCGTAAATATGGCCGTCCCGCTTAATAATTACATCCATGGATTCGCTCAAAGCGTTCACCACGCTGGAACCTACTCCGTGGAGGCCGCCGGCCACCTTATAACCGCCGCCGCCGAACTTGCCGCCGGCATGCAGCACGGTAAAAACTACAGTAGCGGTAGAGATGCCTTCTTTGGGGTGAATCCCCACTGGAATACCCCGGCCGTTATCCACCACGCAGATTACATTTTCCGGCAAGATGTCCACTTTAATCTCGGTGCAGTATCCAGCCAGCGCTTCGTCAATAGCGTTATCTACGATCTCGTACACCAGAT
>CAZWNI010000042.1:0-9772 GCA_964635385.1 uncultured Oscillospiraceae bacterium | reverse complement strand
CGACGATGGTGACGTTGTTGAACTTGGTGTCGTTAAGAGCGGCCACTACATCCAGGTACAGGGGTTCGCCGATGGCGCCGGGCTCCTTGGTGCGGTCCAGCACGCTGATCTTCTTCACTGTATCCGGCAGACATTCTACCAGCTTTTCGCCGGCGAAGGGACGGTACAGACGGACTTTCACCAGGCCGACCTTTTCGCCGTTGGCGTTCAGATAGTCGATGGCTTCCCCGATGGTGTCGCAGACACTGCCCATGGCCACGATCACATGTTCTGCATCGGGAGCGCCCACATAGTTGAACAGGCCATAGTTGGTGCCCAGCTTTTCATTGACCTGATTCATATAATCTTCTACCACAGCGGGCAGTTCATCGTAGTATTTGTTGCTGGCTTCTCTGGCCTGGAAGAACACGTCGGGGTTCTGTGCAGTGCCTCTCTGCGCCGGGTGTTCCGGATTCAGGGAGCGGTGACGGAATTCGTTCACTGCATCGTAGTCCAGCATATCGGCCAGGTCTTCGTTGTCCCACACAGCTACTTTCTGATATTCGTGGCTGGTGCGGAAGCCGTCAAAGAAGTGCAGGAAGGGAACCCGGCCCTTGATGGCGGACAGGTGAGCCACAGCGCCCAGATCCATGATTTCCTGGGCATTGGTGGAAGCCAGCATGGCAAAACCGGTCTGACGGCAGGCATATACGTCCTGGTGGTCGCCGAAAATGCTCAGGGCATGGCTGGCCAATGCACGGGCAGAAACATCGATCACAGCGGGGAGCAGCTCGCCGGCGATCTTATACATATTGGGGATCATCAAAAGCAGGCCCTGGGAAGCGGTGTAGGTAGTGGTCAGCGCACCGGCAGTCAGAGAACCGTGAACTGCACCGGCGGCGCCGCCTTCCGATTCCATTTCCGTTATTTTGACCGTTTCGCCAAACAGGTTTTTCTTGCCCTGAGCCGCCCATTTATCGGTCGCGTCTGCCATGGGGGAAGAGGGAGTGATGGGGTAAATCGCCGCAACGTCGGTAAAGGCATAGCTGACATACGCCGCAGCCGTATTACCATCCATCGTTTTCATTTTTCTTTTGATAGCCATTGGATGTGTCCTCCTTCTGAATTTAAGTGCCGCTTCCCTTTTTCCGGGCGGGCAGTTCCGCCTTGGTCAAGCCGACGATTGGCCAGCCGGTTTCTGGCACTTTGATACGATTACATTTTATCACGGATTCTGTCTGTTGTAAAGTAAAAACCGGGGAAAGAAGTGAAAAACTTTCTTTCTTTTTTCTTATCGAATTTCCGCTGTCTTACTGGCTTTCTCCTTTGAAACGGGCAAAAAAACCGCCCCGATTCCAGAATCGGGGCGAAAATTTTAAGATGTTTTCCGCTTGACCGGGCGTGCTTCCAGCCGGTTGATAATTTTAGAGCCGAACAGGATCGCCACCCAAATTGCCGTGTACACCAGCGCCATCACCAGATGATACCAGGAATAGTGCTTGGTATGGCTTGCCAAAAAATCATCAAATCCCTGCTGTGAGGTCAAAAACCCATCTGCCAAATCCAAGGTGGAGTCTTCCGCCACCAAGCGAATGCCGTCTTCGGTCTGGGTGATCTGGATTTGTTCATTGGAGGTGAACATCTGGAAAAGCTCATCTCCTTCCAAGGTATAAAGCAGTTTATCCCCCTGGTAAAAACGTATGGCTGAAATCGTAATATCGTAAGCTTCCCCGCAGTTATCCAGCCGGATTTGGTCTGGGCGGACATTGTTCAAATTAACCCCCAAAACAAAATCGGCAAAGCCGCCGTCGTTGGCAATCACATTCGTATTGGTGTAGCACTGAGGGGTGATTCCTCCGCCTGCCAGGAAGCCGTCGTCGCTGGCAAAACCAAATTCCCCGTCCGACTCATACCGAAGGGTCATTTGTTCGGAGGTCAAAGGGGTGTCGCTTTCATATTGAATCTGAATTCGATTCACCTGATAAGGCATCTGGAACACCGCCAAAAGAATCAGCACCGCAATCCAAACTACCGTCGCCACAATACACAGCAATTTTCTTTTCTTCATTTCGTCGCCTCCTGCAACCTTGCATCTTCAAGTATCCAGCTTCAGCACCGCCATAAAGGCTTCCTGGGGTACTTCCACCGTGCCCAGCTGGCGCATCCGCTTCTTGCCTTCTTTCTGCTTTTCCAACAATTTCTTCTTCCGGGTGATGTCTCCGCCGTAGCACTTGGCCAGCACATCTTTGCGCATGGCCTTCACAGTCTCCCGGGCGATGATCTTGCCTCCGATGGCCGCCTGAATGGGTACCTCGAAGAGCTGACGGGGAATGTTTTCCTTCAGCTTTTCCGCAATCCGCCGGGCACGGGGATAGGCTTTGTCCTTATGGACGATAAAACTCAGGGCGTCCACAACCTCTCCGTTTAACAGAATGTCCAGCTTTACCAGTTGGGAGTCCCGGTAGCCGGAAAGCTCATAGTCAAAGGAAGCGTAGCCCTTGGTGCGGCTTTTCAGAGCATCGAAAAAGTCGTAGACAATTTCGTTTAGAGGAAGCTGGTAGTGCATCTCTACCCGGGTTTCGTCCAGGTACTCCATGGTTTCAAACACCCCCCGACGATCCTGGCACAGCTCCATAATGCTGCCCACATAGTCCACCGGGGTGAAGATGTCCGCCTTCACGAAGGGTTCCCGGGACTGAGAGATGGCGCCTGGGTCGGGGTAGTTGGCCGGGTTGTCCACCTTCAGCGTCTCCCCCGCCGTGGTGAGAATTTCATACACCACGCTGGGGGCGGTGACAATCAAATCCAAATTGAATTCCCGTTCCAGCCGCTCCTGGATAATCTCCATGTGAAGCAGCCCTAAAAAGCCGCAGCGGAAGCCGAAGCCCAGGGCCTTGCTGGTTTCCGGCTCAAAGCTCAAAGCGGCATCGTTGAGTTTCAGCTTTTCCAGGGAATCCCGCAAATCCGGATATTTCGCCCCGTCAGCAGGATAAATGCCGCTGAACACCATAGGCTGGGCCTTCCGGTAACCGGGCAGCGGAGCATCTGCCGGATCGTTGTCCAGGGTTACAGTGTCGCCCACTGTGGTGTCGGAGATATTCTTAATGGAAGCGGCAATGTACCCCACCTCTCCGGCGGTCAGCTCCTGCGCCGGGATTGGGGTTTTGGCTCCCATATAGCCCAGCTCCACTACAGTGAAGCAGGCGCCGGAAGCCATCATTCGAATGGTGTCCCCCACCTTGACCTTGCCCTGCTTAATACGGATATAGACGATAACGCCCTTGTAAGAATCATAATAGGAATCAAAAATCAGGGCTTGCAGCGGCGCCTGCTCCTCCCCTTGCGGGGCGGGAACATCTCGGATAATGCGCTCCATCACCTCCCGGATATTTTCCCCGGTTTTGGCGCTGATCCGAGGGGCATCCAAAGCGGGAATGCCGATGACCTCCTCGATTTCCTGGCCCACCCGTTCCGGGTCGGCGCCGGGCAGGTCAATTTTATTGAGTACCGGCACCACTTCCAGGTCGTTGTCAATCGCCAGGTAGGTGTTGGCCAAAGTCTGGGCTTCAATGCCCTGGGAAGCGTCCACCACCAGCACCGCTCCTTCGCAGGCCGCCAATGAGCGGGAGACCTCGTAATGAAAGTCCACATGGCCGGGAGTGTCGATGAGGTTAAATTCATACACCTTCCCGTCCAGGGCTTCATAATCCAGCTTCACGGCACGGGCTTTGATGGTGATGCCCCGTTCCCGTTCGATGTCCATGTCGTCCAATAGCTGGGCTTCCATCTCACGCTGCGCTACACTGCCGGAAAGTTCCAGCATCCGGTCGGCCAGGGTGGACTTGCCGTGGTCGATATGGGCAATGATGGAAAAATTGCGGATCAAAGATTTATCTTTGGACAAATTCTCTCCTCCAGTTGTAAAATCAAAAGGTCTGAACATTGCCATTATAACAAATCCACCGGCGAAAAAAAAGAGGGTAACGGTGACAAACCGCTGAAATTGCCACCAATTTTTTTGCATTCCCTCAGCAAAAAAACGGAAAACGCATTTTTTGTAAAAAAAGTGTTGACAACACCCCGTTTCCAGTGGTATATTAGGCAAGTACGAAAAATAACGGAGCGGGAACCTTCTATTGGAATCAGTTTAGTCTGCTCCGATTATTATAGATGATCCACTAGCTCAGTTGGCAGAGCATTTGACTTTTAATCAAAGGGTCTGGGGTTCGAATCCCCAGTGGATCACCAAAGAAACCGGCAAGGTCCCAAGCGGATTCTGCCGGTTTTTTTATTTCCCCCATTGCAGATGCCGGGCGCTGTACGTTCCAGCCGGCAGGCCGCCGTCCTGGACCGTACTGTCTAAATTGCAGTGTTCCAGCACGAGCTTTGCTTTTTCTTTCGTTGCACCGCAAAAAAATCTATGCTACAATAGGTACATCACTGAAACAACAAGGAGGGAAAGGAATGGATCTCCTGGACGCCCGGCTTCGCCGGTGTGCCGATTATGTGCGCCCCGGCACGGCATTGTGCGACGTGGGGTGCGACCACGGCTACCTCCCCTGTCAGTTGGCTCTGGAGGGGAAAATCCGTTCCGGCTTGGCCTGCGACGTAAATCCTTCCCCTCTGGACTCCGCCAAGCGGACCATCGCCCGCACCGGCGTTGGCGCCGTTGTCTCCACCCGCCTCAGCCACGGGCTGACGCAGGTTCAGCCAGGCGAGGCGCAGGACATCGTCATCGCCGGCATGGGGGGCGAATTGATCCTCTCCATTTTGCTGGCGGTTCCCTGGACCAGACAGCCGGGCCGGCGGCTGATCTTACAGCCCATGACCAAAGCGGATCTGCTGCGCCGGGGCCTTTGCCGGGAAGGGTTCCGGATTTTGGAGGAATCCGCCGTACCGGACGGCAATCGGTGTTATGCCGTGCTGCTGGCGGAATACGACGGCGTGGTGCGGGACTGCTCCCCCCTTTACGCCGCCGTAGGCGAAATGAAGGACGACGCTTATCTGGCCATGCAGCAGCAGCGCTGCCAGCGCAAAGCCCAGGGCCTGCGTCAAGGCGGCGCTCCCCAGGCTCAAGCCGTGCAGCAGTTGGCAGAAGAAATCAAACAGCGGCGCAGTGCCGTGCAAAGCGAGGAACACCATGATTGCAAAACAGATCTATGACGCCATTGGACAGATCGCTCCCTTTGACTCCGCAGAAAGCTGGGACAACCCCGGCTTACTGGTGGGCAGTCCCCAAGCGCAGGCAGACCCTTTAGGTCTGGCATTGGACATCACCCCCCAGGTTTTAGCCTTGGCCAAAGAACAGGGCATTCAAACTATCCTCACCCACCATCCGGTAATCTTCCAGCCTCTCAAACAGGTCCGGCAGCACAGTCCGGTATTCCAACTGGTGCAGAGCAACATTACCGTTATCAGCGCCCACACCAATCTGGACCGCTCTTCGGAATTAGGCACCAACCGGGTATTGGCGGAACGGCTGGGCCTCTGGAACGGCTGTCTGGCTCCGGAATTGGACGGAATGGGAGTCTTAGGGGAATTGCCCCCCTGCCCCGTTTCCGCCCTGGCGCAAACACTGAAAGAAGCCTTACACTGCGCTTCGGTGAGCTTTTATAACGCCGGCATTCCCTGCCGCCGGATCGCCGTCATCGCCGGCAGCGGCGGCAGCTTATTGGAGGCGGCGGCAGCGGCCGGAGCGGACACCCTGGTCACAGGAGATGTAAAACAAGATGTGTTCGTTTCCGCTCAATGGCTTGGTATAAACCTGCTGGAAGTCAGCCACTTCGACCTGGAAAACCCGGTGTTTTCCAAACTGGGGCCCTGGCTGGAAAACACTTTGGGTATCCGCACCTGTCTGCTCAGCCCGAAAAATCCGGTGCAATGGATTTAATCTCACAGAATCAGGAGTAACCTACCTATGGCATTAGACGGCATTTACCTCTACGCATTGGCCCGGCAGATCAGTCAAAAAGCATGGAACAGCCGGGTGGAAAAAATTCATCAGCCTTCCAAGGAAGAAATCGTCATCTGGCTGCGCAGCCCTGCCGGACGGTGCCGGCTGCTTTGCTGTGCCAACCCCAGCGCCCCCCGAATCCAGCTCACCGGCTTAAATCCGGAAAACCCCAAGACCCCGCCCCAGTTCTGCACCCTGCTGCGCAAACACCTCTCCACCGGCAGGCTGGCGGGGGTGCGTCAGGAAGGGCTGGATCGGGTGCTGCACCTGGACTTTGAAGCCATCAACGAGTTGGGAGATGTGGTAACCCTCACCCTCACCATGGAAATCATGGGACGGCACTCCAACTTAATCTTAGTCAATCAGGAAGGCAAGGTATTGGACGCAATCCGCCGGGTGGGGGAAGAACAGAGCAGCGTGCGGCTGCTGCTTCCCGGCGTCACCTACCGCCCTGCCCCAGCCCAGCATAAACTGAATCCCTTTGAAGCCACTGCCGAGCAGGCAAAATCCGCTTTTGCCGCCCTGCCAGACATGGCCTTTGCCAAAGCGATTTTACAGGTGTACCAGGGAATTTCTCCCCTGCTCAGCCGGGAACTGGCAGACTATGCCTGCAACGGTGCAGAGCTGAGCAAAAGCCAGGTGTCCGATTACCGCTACCAGCGCTTGTTTGACCGGCTGGCGGAATTAAAGCGACAGATTGATTCCAACTCCGCCGCCTACACCATGGTGCTGGAAAACGGCCGCCCCCGGGAATTTTCAGTGTGCCCCTTGGAACAGTACCGGGGGGCTTTGGAAAGCCGGGAATTTGCCGATCCCAGCAGCCTGCTGGACGGTTTTTACTCCCAGCGGGACTTGCAGCTCCGCATGGCCCAGAAGGGGCAGGATCTGCTCCGGGTGCTTACCAGCGCATCTCAACGGGCCCAGCGGAAATTGGATCACCGGCAGCAGGAACTCCAGCGCTCCCTGGACCGACAGCGGTACCAACAACTGGGGGATCTGATCCAGGCCAACCTGTACCAAATCCAAAAAGGGGACGCCCAGGCCACCGTCACCGACTACTTTGACCCGGAGCAGAAACCGGTAACCATTCCCCTGAACCCCGCCCTCTCCCCGGCGCAAAACGCCCAAAAGTATTACAAAGAATACCGCAAGGCCAAAACCGCCCGGGAACTGCTGGGCGGGCTTATCCAGCAGAACCAGGAGGAAATTGTCTATTTAGACAGCATCTTCGATGAACTGGCACGAGCCACCCGGGAAAGCGATCTCAACGCCATTCGGGAGGAGCTGGAACAGCAAGGCTATTTGCGAAAGACTCGGCGAAAAATCAAGCCGGATAAACCATTGCCTCCCATGGAGTTTGTCACCGATGACGGCTTTACCGTGCTTTGCGGCCGGAACAACCGGCAAAATGACCAGTTGACCCTGAAAACCGCCCGGAACTACGACCTTTGGTTCCACACCAAAGACATTCCCGGCAGCCATGTAATTTTGCAGTCCCAGGGAGAAGACCGGCCCATTCCGGAACGCTCCATTCTTCAGGCCGCCGCCATTGCCGCCACCCATTCCCGGGGACAGGACTCCAATCAGGTGCCGGTGGACTACACGCTGATTAAATATGTAAAAAAGCCCAGCGGCGCCCGGCCCGGCATGGTAATCTTCACCCACAACAAAACTCTTTATGTAGCTCCAGATCCCGCCCTCTGCGAAAAGCTGGCCAAAGATTCGTAAGACAAGCAACTGCCCCCGATCCGAAAATGGGTCGGGGGCAGGTTTCAAGTTTTGTGCTGTGGAAAGCGGCGGTTCCCACGAGGAACCGCCGCCTTTTTAGAATAAACTCAACTGCGTTTGGAGGTACTGTGACAGCCGCAGCTCACACTGCATCCGGCGCAGCTCCCGCTGCAGCCGGAAGAGGCACTGCCCTTTCCATGTTTTCCGGAACAGGCGCTGCATCCTACACAGCCGCCCTGACGGGTGGTCCTGACGATGTACCACACCGCAAGACCCAGCAACACCGCTAAAATCACCGAGATAAGAATGGTTGCAATCACAGCAATCGCCTCCCTGCAAAGAATAAGTTGAGATTATGCCTGCTCCGCAGTGCGGGACAAGCTGTACCGTTTCGCCGGACGGAACAACAGGTACAGTACCGCAATGAGCAGTACAAAGGCCACTACAGTCCAGACGCTGAATCCAACCACACCGGCAAACAGACCCGCAATCTGATAGATCATCAAGCTCAGCACATAAGCCAGAACCACCTGATAACACAAGGCAAAGGCAAACCACTTGCCGTTGTTCATTTCCCGACGGATGGTGCCCACGGCAGCAAAGCAGGGAATGCAGTACAGGTTAAAGGTGAGGAAGGAGAAGGCCGCCACAGCGCTGGGCAGCATTGTGGTAAAGGCCGTCAACAGGCTGGGATCATCTTCCGCCGCATCAGCGCCCACATTCAGCAGCACGCCCAGGGTGCTGACCACGTTTTCCTTGGCGATAAGGCCGCTGATGGTGCCCGCCACAGCTTCCCAGGTGCCAAAGCCCAGGGGGATGAAGATGGGGGCGATGAAGCTTCCGATGGCTGCCAGCATGGAGTCATTGATTTCCACCATGCCGAAGCCGGAATCGGTAAATCCAAAGCTGGACAGGAACCAGATCAAGGCGCTGGACACGAAGATAATGGTGCCGGCTTTGATAATGAAGCTCTTCACCCGTTCCCACATATGGAGCAGTACGCCCTTGACTGCCGGGAAGTGATACTGGGGCATCTCCATGACAAAGGGAGCCGGATCTCCGGCAAAGGCCTTGGTCTTTTTCAAGATGATGCCGGAAATCACCACCAGCGCAATGCCGATAAAGTACATCACCGGGGTCATCCACCAGGAATTCGGGAAGAAGGCGCCTGCAATCAATGCAATAACCGGCAGCTTCGCTCCACAGGGAATGAAGGTGGTGGTCATAACCGTCATCCGCCGGTCCTTCTCGTTTTCGATGGTCTTGCTGGCCATGACCCCCGGCACGCCGCAGCCGGAAGCGATCAGCAGGGGGATAAAGCTCTTGCCGGACAGGCCGAACCGCCGGAAAATCTTATCCATGATGAAAGCCACACGGGCCATATAACCGCAGTCCTCCAAAATGGAGAGCAGCAGGAACAGAACCACCATCTGGGGCACGAAGCCCAGCACTGCGCCGACACCGGCAACAATGCCGTCCAGGATCAGGCTTTGCAGCCAATCCGCCGCACCCACGGCGTTCAGGCCGCTTTCAATGAGTACCGGCAAGCCGGGCACCCACAGACCGTAATCGTTGACATCAGGCTCTTCCAATGCCATAAGAGCTTCCGCTTCTTCGCTGGCTGTATCCACTTCCAGCGCTTCCAGGGCGGCGCCCAGAGGATCTTCTTCCTCCGCCGCTTCTTCCAGCGCAGCGTCCAGATCTTCGGAGAAGGCGTCCACGTCCAGATCCAGCGCCACAGCCAGTTCTTCCACTGCCGCGTCGTACTCTTCTTCATAGACTTCGACGGCCTCGTCGTATGCGCTCTGGCCAAAGCCCAGATACCAGCCATCGCCGAACACCCCGTCATTGGCCCAGTCGGTGACGATGGTGCCGATCCAGCTCACCGAGATGTAGTACACGATGAACATGACTACCACAAAGATAGGCAGCGCCGCCCACCGGTTGGTCACCACCCGGTCGATTTTATCGGAGGTGGTCATGGCTGCCGCTTTCTTTACCATGCAGCCGCCTACAATATCGGCGATCAGGGTGTACCGCTGGTCGGTGATGATGCTTTCCGTGTCGTCGTCCATTTTTTCTTCCAGATCGGCGGACACCTTTTCCACGGTT
>CAZWNI010000041.1:0-10039 GCA_964635385.1 uncultured Oscillospiraceae bacterium | reverse complement strand
GCGCAGGGTCTTTTTCACCGCTTTGGAGGAACGGTAACTCATACTAGATGCCCCCACCGTACAGCCAAACCGCACCAACAGGGAAAGCAATGCAGTCAAAGCCGTCCAGAGGATCTGCCGGCCATCTGTCACCTGAGCAAACAGGCAGGCCAGCAGCCAGGAAATGCTGGCCATCAATGCAATGCTGGCCAACAGGGAACACCACTGAAGGATCACGTTCCAGGCAACGTATTTTTTGCTTTCCTTCACGGTCTGGATCAGCCGCTTGTTGATCATCATATTTCTTTTCCGCCTTCTCTTATTTTTTCCAGACAGTTAAGTTATCCTATACTATCTCGGTTGATTATAACATACCGAGTTAGAATTGTAAAACCATTTGAGAAAATTCGGCTCTTTTCGCAAGAAAAACCGCCGGAGACTTTCCTTTCTTAGACAATCTTTCCAGAAAGGAAAAAGCTCCGGCGATATTCACTTGCTAAAATTGAGATTAAATGGTCCAGTTTTGGCTTTCGGTTTGCAGCTTCACCATTCAGGCATAAATCCTCTTCTACTCCATCAACTGACGGGGTCTCCCCTGTTCCGCCACACTGCCGCCGGACGGTCCGCTCCTGCACCAAACCAAAAGCGTTGCAGCAATCGAATTTTCGGGTTGAGCAAGCACTGCCCCAAAACAACTCCCGCCCGGCACAGTACCGGGCGGGAAGAAATCAATATTTGCTCCGCTTCACATAATGGGTGTGAAGGATTTTATGGGCTCTTGGTTTGCCGGGTGCATCGAAGTATTCGTCATACACCGTCTTAATCATGGCAGTTTCAAAGCTGCGGCGGACCCGGTTTGATTTATCGGAATCGTACAGGGCTTTGGAACGCAGCGCTTTCAAATCCACATAGTTGCGGACGCTGTCGCTCTGCACCGGCTGACCGCCGCCGTTGATGCAGCCGCCGGGACAAGCCATGATCTCCACAAACTGGTAATCCGCTTCCCCATTCTGAATCTGTTGAATCAGCGCCTTTGCATTGGCCAGGCCGGAGGTTACCGCTACCTTCAGCTTCACACCGGCAATTTCATAGGTGGCTTCCCGCAGTTGGGCCGGGCCACGGACTTCCTTAAATTCCACCTTCTTGCACTTGCCGTCCAGCATATGGGCGGCTGTCCGCAGGGCTGCTTCCAGCACACCGCCGGTTGCGCCGAAGATGGCTGCACCGCCGCTGGCTTTGTCAAAAGGAGTGTCAAATTCTTCCGGGTCCAGATCGTAAAGCACCATACCGGCGCCCTTAATCATCTTGGCCAGTTCCCGCGTAGTCAGGGAAACGTCTACGTCGTCAAAGTCGAAGGTTCGCAGCTGCGGACGGGTGGCCTCAAACTTTTTGGCAGTACAGGGAATCACGCTGACTATAAACATCTTTTCCGGGTCGATGTTATATTTTTGAGCATAATAGCTTTTCAGCACCGCTCCAAACATGGCCTGGGGAGATTTGCAGGTGGAGAGATTGGGCATCAGTTCCGGATGGTAATGCTCCACATACTTCACCCAGCCGGGACAGCAGGAGGTAAACATGGGCAGAGTCATTTGATTTTGAATCCGCTGAATCAGCTCCGTGGCTTCTTCCATAATGGTCAGGTCGGCGGTAAAGTCCATGTTGAAGACCTTATCCGCTCCCAGCCGGCGGATAGCTGCCACCATCTGGCCCTCCACGTTGGTGCCGATAGGCAGGTTAAAGCTTTCGCCTAAAGTAGCACGAATGGAGGGGGCGGTGAAGAACACCACAAATTTCTCCGGATCGGAGATGGCGTCCCACACCTCATCAATCTGGCTCTTTTCACTCAAAGCTCCCACCGGGCAGCTAACGATACATTGGCCGCAGCCCACGCAGGGAGATTCTCCCAGGGCCTTTTCAAATGCACAGCCCACATGGACCTTAAAGCCTCTCTGAATGGGGCCGATGACCGAAATGCCCTGGACATTTTTACAGGCGGCCACACAGCGCATACATTGAATGCATTTGTTGTTATCCCGGACGATATAAGGAGACTGGTCGTCGATTTCATACACCGGTTCTTCCGCCATAAAGCGGTCTTCGTCTACCCCGTAGTCAAAGGAGAGCTTTTGCAGTTCACAGTGGTTGCCCCGGACACAGGACAGGCACTTTTTATGGTGGGTGGAAAGGATCAGTTCAATGGTGGTCTTCCGGGACGCCCGGACGGCGGGGGTGTTGGTAAACACCTCCATGCCTTCTTCCGCCGGATAGACACAGGACGCCACCAGGCCGCGGTGTCCTTTGATTTCTACCACACAGACACGGCAGGCGCCGATCTTGTTCACGTCCTTCAGGTAGCAGAGAGAAGGGATCTCGATCTTCGCTGCTTTGGCGGCCTGAAGCACGGTGTAGCCTTTGGGAACGGTCACCGGAATGCCGTTGATTTTCAGGTTTACAGTTTCCATCTCGGTTCTCCCTCCTTACTTGGTATATACGGCACCGAACTTGCAGTTCTTCAGGCACACGCCGCACTTGATACATTTTTCCTGGTCGATGACGTGGGGCTTCTTCACAGTTCCCTGGATAGCACCCACAGGGCAGTTGTGAGCGCAAAGGGTACAGCCCTTGCACTTAGCGGGGATAATCAGGTACTGCTTCAGCGCATTACACACCTTGGCAGGACAGGTCTTATCCTTAATATGGGCGATGTATTCATCTTTAAAGTAATTCATGGTGGAAAGCACCGGGTTGGGGGCGCTTTGACCCAAGGCACAGAGAGATGAGGTTTTCATGTGCCGAGCCAGCTCCTGGATCTTATCCAAATCCGCCAGCTCACCTTTTCCGGAGGTGATCTTTTCCAAGAACCGCAGCAGCCGCTGCGTACCCACCCGGCAGGGGGTGCATTTGCCGCAGCTTTCGTCCACGGTAAATTCCAGATAGAATTTGGCGATGTCCACCATACAGGTGTCCTCATCTAGAATGATCATGCCGCCGGAACCCATCATGGAACCCAGGGCAATCAGGTTATCGTAGTCGATGGGGGTGTCGGCATGGAGAGCAGGAATACAGCCGCCGGAAGGCCCGCCGGTCTGGACCGCCTTAAACTTTTTGCCGTTGGGGATTCCACCGCCGATTTCCTCCACGATTTCCCGCAAAGTGGTGCCCATGGGAATTTCCACCAGGCCCACATTGGTAATCTTACCGCCCAGAGCAAACACCTTGGTGCCCTTGCTGGTGGCGGTTCCCATGGAAGCAAACCAATCGCTTCCCTTAAGGATAATCCGGGGAATGTTGGCGTAGGTTTCTACGTTATTCAGCACGGTGGGCTTGCCAAACAGGCCCTTTACCGCCGGATAGGGGGGACGGGGACGGGGTTCGCCCCGGTTGCCTTCGATGGAGGTCATTAAGGCAGTTTCTTCGCCGCAGACAAAAGCGCCTGCTCCCAGACGGATTTCGATGTCAAAATCAAAACCGCTGCCCAGAATGTTTTCTCCCAACAGACCGTACTGGCGGGCCTGCTCAATGGCGATCTCCAACCGCTGCACCGCCACCGGGTACTCCGCCCGTATGTACACAAAGCCGTGGTGAGCGCCGATGGTATAGCCGGCGATGGTCATGGCTTCGATGATGCAGTGGGGGTCACCTTCCAGAATGGAGCGATCCATAAAGGCGCCGGGGTCTCCTTCGTCGGCGTTGCAGCAGACGTACTTAACGTCCCCGGGGCTGGCCTTGGCAAAGCTCCACTTTTTGCCGGTGGGGAATCCTCCGCCGCCACGGCCCCGCAGGCCGGATTTGCTGACTTCCTCCAGCACATCTTCCGGGGACATGCTGGTCAGTACCTTGGCCAGAGCCTGGTAGCCGTCCACCGCAATGTATTCTTCCACCTGTTCCGGGTCAATGACGCCGCAGTTGCGCAAAGCCACCCGGAGCTGCTTTTTATAGAAATTGGTTTGATTCAAAGAGATGATGGAGCCGTCTTCGTGAACCGTTTCCTGATAAAGCAGATCTTTGACCACATTGCCTTCCTTGAGGTGTTCCTTGACGATCCGCTTCACCCCTTCCGGAGAAGCCTGGGAATAAAACACCCCTTCCGGGTAAACGATTAGAATGGGTCCTAAGGCACACAGGCCGAAACAGCCGGTGCGCACCACCAGAATCTCATTTTCCAGTTTTTCTTCCTTCAACGTCTCATGAAGGGCTTCCAGCACCTTTTTGCTGCCGGAAGAGGTACATCCGGTGCCGCCGCAGACCAGAACCTGTTTGCGGTAGCCGGTTTTCGCCGCCAGCTTTTCTCCTTGTTCCCGAACGACCTTCCGCACTGCCACCAGTTCCCGTTTGGCCTGGCGGATCTTATTGAGTTCTTCCAACGTCATGCTTTTTTACCCCCTTTTTTCCGATAAGAGTTCAGCACGGCATCCACCTTATCCGGGGTCATTTTGCCGTATACTTCATCGTCTACCATCATTACCGGCGCCAGACCGCAGGCGCCAACGCAGCGGCAGGAATCCAAGGAAAACAATCCGTCTTCCGTACATTCCCCGCTTTTGATGCCAAGCTGTTTTTCCAGCTCGGCCAACACTTTATCCGCCCCCTTCACATAACAGGCGGTGCCCAGACATACGCTGATCTGATGCTCTCCCCTGGGCGTCAAGCTGAACTGGGAATAAAAGGTAGCTACACCATATACTTCGCTGAGGGAGATGTCCAGCCCCTCCGCCACCATGGTTTGCACCTCAATGGGAAGGTAGCCGTAAATACCCTGGGCTTCCTGCAACACCGGAAGCAGGGCGCCAGGCATATCCTTATGCTGTTGGATAACTGCTTGCAGCTTCCTTGCCTGCGCAGGCGTTCCCTTAAAGGGGTGAATGTTGGTTTGATTCATCTGCCTTTCCTCCTTGACTGGCATTTGGGTAAAACCACAGTCCCGCTGATGAGACTGCGCGGTTGTCTTTATTATAATGGTTTTGTCGGAAAAGCACAATAGGTTTTGTAAATTGTACATATATTTTGGAAAAATCGTTTGCTATCCCCCAATGATTTTAATAAAAAATCGGCAATTTACCTAAAATTTTTACTCATTGAAGAAAATTAAAAAACTGCAATCTGTCAAAATGAAGCAAAAAACCCATGATATTCCTATTTTATTGCAGAAAAACGAGGGCTGCTTTCAAACAATCAAAACAAAATCAACAATTATCGCAAAGAAAAACAACCCCAGTAATTTCCATCTCTGTGCCCATCTGCCGCCGCCCAATCAGGAAGGCGACGAAGTCTTATGGCTGGAAATGCTGAAAGCCAAATGAAAATGCCAACCGGATCGCTTCCTGAAGGTGGGATTCGATCTGTTTTCGGTGTTCCTCCCGAAGCTGTTCCAGATTCAATGGAACCATACAGTTGATGCCGTTTTCTCAAGAAAATTCCCAATATCTTCTGAGATTCACACCATGTTCATAACTGGGGCTTGATTTATTGATACCTTTTTGGTACAATATATAAAAATCCCAGAAAAGCAATCAACTATCGGGGCAGACTAAGGAAAAGGAGTGTTTTTCATGGCAATTCAAACCATTACCAAAGATAATTTTGATGCACAGGTAAAAAACCAGGCCGGTCCGGTGCTGCTGGACTTCTGGGCTTCCTGGTGCGGACCCTGCCGAATGATGAGTCCCATTTTGGAGCAGTTTGCCCAGCTCCACCCGGAAGTGGCAGTGGGCAAAGTCAATGTGGACGAGCAGCAGGAACTGGCAGCCGCTTTCGGCGTTGAAAGCATTCCCACACTCTGCGTGGTGCAGGGCGGAAAGCGGGTGCGCCAGGCGGTAGGGGTACAGACCATTCCTCAGCTGGAAGATCTGATGAAGTAAGTTTCCCTTTGAGACAGCGGTTTTCGGATCGTTGTCTTTTTGCGTTTCACCCAGAGAAACCTTTGCTAAAATGCTGTTCAGGCATGAAAGAAGATATGGGATAAGTATTAGACAGATCCCAGCAAAAGAGGTAGAATAAAAGAAAAAAGTTATCAACCCACAAGGAGGAATTTGCTATGAAAATCCAAGACAAAGCCGCCTTTGACCAGCAAAATGTATTTGGTCTTGGCCAGGAAAACACCGGTTTCGCTGCGTATTTTACCGGCACTTCTTATTTGAACCCTCTAACCAAAGCCGGGGAATGTCCGGTGTTTCTGGCCAACGTTACCTTTGAGCCGGGCTGCCGGAACAACTGGCACATTCACCACGCCAAAACCGGCGGCGGACAAATCCTGATCTGCACTGCCGGCAGCGGCTGGTATCAGGAAGAGGGCAAGGAAGCAGTCAGCCTGGAACCGGGCGCCGTCGTCGTCATTCCCCCGGAAGTCAAGCACTGGCACGGCGCCAAAGCGGATAGCTGGTTTTCCCACATTGCCCTGGAGGTGCCCGGCACCGAAACCTCCAACGAATGGCTGGAGGCTGTGGAGGAGGAAAGTTACGCCAAGTTAAAGTAACCTGCCCTTCCTAGGACAAACCCTTTGTTTGGAGGAATTGACATGATGAACTATAGCAAAACCGATCCGGAGTTTTCTCAGCGAATGGAACACTTTGCCTTTGAGGAAGTGGTGAACCAGGAAGGACAGCAGTTAGATGAGGTCACCCGCCATCTGGCTGTTTTAGCCGCCTTGCTGGGCTGCCAGGGAAAAGAAGTGTTCCGCTGGGAGCTGAGTCAGGCTTTGGACGCCGGAGTCAGTCCGGTGATGGTCAAGGAAGTGGTGTACCAGGCGGTGGATTACCTTGGGATGGGCCGGGCACTTCCCTTCCTGGACACGACCAATGAAGTGCTGACGGAACGTGGCGTATCCCTGCCCTTGGAAGGACAGGCTGCCGCCACCATGGAAAACCGGCTGGAAAAGGGGTATCAGATTCAGGCGGAGATCTTCGGCGATGAGATGCTGGAAGCTTGGAAACAAAGCCATATCAACTACTGGCTGGCGGACAACTGTTTCGGAGATTACTACACCCGCACCGGACTGGACCTAAAACAGCGGGAGATGATTACCTTCTGCTTTTTGGCGGCCCAAGGCGGTTGCGAACCCCAGCTCACCGCACACGCCCAAGGCAACATGAACCTGGGCAACGACAAATCTTTTTTGCTGAAGGTAGTATCCCAGTGCCTGCCCTACATCGGCTACCCCAGAAGCCTGAACGCCATTCGCTGCATCAACAACGCAGCGGAGGGATAAATCCAAATTCACAAAAACAGCGCCGTCCGGTCTTTCGATGGGAAAGACTGTAGACGGCGCTGTTCTACATTATCCGTTGGTTTTTTGATTGGTTTCCAGCCCGGTGCGGTCAAAGGTCACTTCCACTTCCACCTGAAAGGAAAGCCCGGCCAAAAATTCTTCCGGCTGATCCTGCACCGCCGCCCAGGCTTCCCCATCGCTCCACTTCAGTTGATCCATCAGATCCAGCACATTGGCGTGGTAGGCGGCAACCTCACGGTAAGCGGATTGGCAAAGGGAGGCGATCTCCTCTCCGGCCTGCTGTTCCATCTGGGTAAAATCGTTTTCCGATTCCTGTTCCCCCGGCTGGAGCAGCTCGTCAATGGAAGCCTTAGCCTGCACGGACAGCACAGCCCCTTCCCCGCTCACCGACCAGGAAGAACTGGACTGATGGAGCCGGGCGGAAAGAATGGTGTCGTCATGGGAAAGCACCAGCACCGGAGAATCGCTCTCATTCAAAAGAAAACAAAGGCCCTTGGTGATCTCCTGGGAAAAGATGGTTGTCAAAGTATAGTTTTGAATCAGGGCAGTACCCTCCAGTTGAAAATGATTGAGCAGAGACATGCTTACCCCTTCGTCCTCGGAGGAGGAACTATCCTGCGACTGGGATTCTTCTTCAATGGGACGGATCACAGGAATCAAGGCGCTGCCGCCGGTGTTGTCCAACTGCATGGACAGGGAAAAATAATCGCACTCCAACGCCCCGTCGCTTTCCTCTCCCTGCAGGATCATGGCTTCCAACGATTCCGCACTGAGAATGCCCTGCTGCACCCCGGTGGAGACGATTTCTTCCGCGGACACTGCACTGACCAGCACTTTGGCGGTTTGCCGGGTATTTTCATTGCGGTCAAAGTAGGAAAGGATGGGCTGGATACTTTCCGTCACCAAGCTTTGCCCCAAAACAATCACCCGATTATGGCCCAAAAACATGGTTTTTCCCTGCATCTGATTGGCCTGCTCCACCGCCTGGCTCAAGGTGTCCCCGGTCGCGGTGAGGATGGCGGAGTTGTTTTTGGAGCTGTCAACGGCAGTGCTGGAACCGCTGCCCCGGGGGGCAAAAATTTGAAGGGTGAGCTTCAACTGCCCGTCGTCGGTGCGGTCAATCCCCACCGCCTCCACCAAAGCCAGTTCACTGGTCTGCACCCCCTGGATGCAGCCGGTAAACAGCAGCAGCGGCAGCAGAGTGGCCACAGACAACAGCCGTAAAATCATACGCTTCATTGAAGTTTCCCCTCCTTTCTCCGGCAGAGCCAGGTACCGATGGGCAGCACCAGGGCGCTGACCCCCACCGTCCCCACCATCAACCAGGGATGGTAGGCCAGTTGTTTGGAAAGCAGAGAACCGGAAAGCAGCCAACTCACCGCCAAAGCCAGTCCCCCCAGCAAAAAAATCAGAGAGAGGGGGCGGCGTTTTGGGGCGGCGTGGATGAGAAACCCTTTGGCAAACCAAAGCAAAACAGCAATGCGAAACAAAGCCAGCATCACCCAGATGGCCATATACACTGCATCCAGCCGCTGCAAAAATCCAACCTGTATGGCGGCGGAAAGGGAGTATACCGGATAGACGATATTGGTGGTGAAGTCGCCAAAGGTAAAGCAGACCAAACCGAACAGCAAGGCCACCAGTCCCCCGCTGAGCAGGCAGTACCACACTCCGGCTTTCATCAGCTTTCCCTCTGCCAGCCGGGGCGCCAGCAGGGGAAGAAAGATCAGCTCCGGGTTTTGAAACAAATTATTGGAAGCGGCAGCCCAAATATTGTTCCAGTCCACCGAAGTAATGGGGTCCAGCCGGGTGGGGGACATTTGAGGTACGGCGGTGCAGATCAAAAGCAGCACGCTGAGGGCAAAAAAGAAAAACAAGATGGAGCCGTACCGGGCCAGTCCCTCCAGCCCCTGATAAGCGCACCAGCACCCGGCCAGTACAGCCGGCCACAGCAAAGCCAGTGCCGGAGCCTGGGGAAAGATGGCGTTGCCCAAAAAGAAGTCCAGGTGCAGCAGGGTCATCAGCAGCCATGCTGCCGCCAGAAGAAAATAGCCGGTCATCCAAATTCCTTTGATTCGATTGTCCAGCAGCAGTCGGGGCCGCTTTTGAAACAGCAGCCCTCCCGGCAGAAACACCAGAAACGCCAGCGGAATGGCCAGCAATGCGCCGTAGAACATTTCCTGAATGGTAAAGGAGGTGTACACCATGCACATGGTCATTACCGAAAACATCCGGCTCAGACAAAGCAGGAGCACCACCTGCCAAAGGCTGATGCGGGAATCTTGATTCAAGGCGGGTCACTCCTTATCGGAATTGGATTTTGGAGGATTGCTTCCGTAGAGACGGTTGATGGTAATGTGGTGACGGGAAAGCCACTTGGTGTTTTTCCGCACAAAAGTATCCCCTAAAGAGGTGGCATTTAATGGAGAAATGGGGCTGAGATAAGGAACTCCCCCGTTTTGCATGGACGCGGCGTTCACCGCTACCGCAGTAATGGCCAAACTGATGCCGTACAGCCCAAAGGTGCCGCCGATGACAATGAACAGAAATCGCAGCAGGCTCACCGGCTGGTGAAGGTTGGGCACCACAAAGGAAGAGATGGCGGTCAGAGCCACCACCAGCACCATCGGCGTGCCGATGAGGCCGGCGGACACCGCCACATCCCCGATCACCAACGCCCCCACGATGGAAACGGCGTGGCCAATGGCCTTGGGCAGCCGCAGCCCGGCCTCCCGCATAATCTCATAGAGGAAATGGATTACTAGCGCCTCCACCATTAAGGAAAACGGGGTGGTTTCCTCTGCCGCCACAATGCTAAACAGCAAGTCATGG
>CAZWNI010000040.1:2654-10108 GCA_964635385.1 uncultured Oscillospiraceae bacterium | reverse complement strand
TCAAATAAATGTGCTGCTGCCAGTGCAGCGGTTTCCCGTCCAGGCAAACCGTATCCGCAGCCGGGTCCAGCTTTTCACCCCCTTTGGCCAGCCGGCCGTTGAGGGTGATCCGCTTCTGCCGCAGGGCCGCCTTAATTTGGCTGCGGCTGAGTTTTGCCGCCTGCCCGCAAAATTTTTCCAGCCGCAGTTCCATGGCAATCTCCTTTTTGTACTTTTAATTTGTTATTGTCCTATTTGTATATTCTAAAGACGCCTGCCAACCCTTCCCATGGCTGTTTCCTGGAAAAACTTCTGCCAAAGAGCCATTTTTCCGCTATGCAAGGCACATCACGATGGAAATTCAACTTTCCAATTCGTATTATTCTTTTAATCTTATCCGTTTTGTATTATACTTCCGGCATAATCAGCCCGGTGAGGAAGCCGTCCAGCCGCACCGAACAAAGATCCCCGCCAATCAGCTCCCCATCTTGGCAAAGCAGATGCACCAGCACCCCCTCCTCCTGGTTGGGATAATTCAGCACGGTGAAGCAGCTGCGCTGGACGGTATTGCCCTGATAAGGAGAAAGGTCAAATCCCGCTTCCAGTTGGAGCTGATTGTACTGGGTATAAATATCGTCGAAGGGCTGGGGAATGGTGACGGTGTCCTGAACCAAACTGTCCGGGTCCACCTCGATCCCTTCCCCGGCCAGCCACTCCACCATCTCACTGACGGTGGTCAGCCGCACCGGTTCCGGGGCGGCCGCTTCTTCCGCCGGGGCCTGGCAGCCCCCCAGCCACACTACCAGCAATCCGATGACGGCCGCCGCCACCAACAGAATCACTGCCACCCGTTTCCAGGTCGCCTTCACTGCACAGACAAACATCCGGCTCACTCCTCGTTTTTTTTCATAGGTATGAGCCAAAGCGGCAAGGTATGTCAGCTTTGTTGGGAACTTTCCTGGGAATCGCTGTGGTGCTGGCTGCGCCAACGCTCCATATTGATTACCGGTTTCAGGCTAAAGTTCCGGTAAGCGCCATGGCGGTAAGTGTAGTGGTTTTTGTCTCCGTCGGTGGTGAGCAGTCCTTTGGGAGTCATGCGGTAGATGTTCCGCTGGATCACCAAACCGCCCCGGTTGAGATACTCCGTTTCCAAAAAGTCATAGATGGTGCCGGGGGAAAGGATACCGTTGAAGTTCAGCACGTCCAGCCCCATTTTTCCCAAAATATCCAGCGCCAGCATAGCGCAGTTGGTGGTAAAGAGGAAGTAGTGTTTATACTTGCTCTTGCTGAATTTGTACATCTTGGTTTGGGTGCAGAGACTCAGCCGGCTGGGATAGTCGGTGAAGTCCTCCAGGTTGGCTTTGGGGTCCAGCTCCAGGGCCTGCTGGTAGGGAGGGTACCAGCGGTAGGTGTTGGACATGATCTCTTTCAGCCGCTTGCGCACCGTGTCCTTCTGTTCCGGGGTCAGCCGCAGGCCGAAGCCAAAGATGGTGGTGTGGGCGTAGCCGGAAGTAAAGGGAAGGTATTCTTCCTTCTTGGAGACAATCATTACCCCCGGCGCAATGCCCAGGTGCTGGGCCGCTTCATCGTAGCTGCCGTAAGCGTACATCTTTCCCTCAAAACAGAGGTCGCAGTGGCCGATGGCGTTTCCGCCTCCGTCCGCCACATGGATAAACACCTCTAAGCCAGGTTCCCCTTCTTCCCGGGGAGGGATCTCCTCCTTTAACTCGTCAAACGTCTGAGCCCGTGCCAGATAGCGGTTTACCCGGCACTGTACCGTAAAGGGTACCAGCGCCTCCAAAATGACCGGCAGAGGGAACCGGATATGCCGCCTCACCTTCTGCTTGGCCTTGCCGGGAAGCAGCTCGTCGATGGCATGAGCCAGTTGGAATCCTCCCAAAACCAGAAGGTATACCGCCAAAATGGTAAACACCGCTGAAATATGCTCCCAGGGGGCAATGAGCAGGATCACCCCCACGCACAAAAACAGCAGGCTCTGGGCGGTGGAAAGCAGGAACCCTCTTTTTTCCTCCTGCCACAGCAATACGGCGTCAATGGCTTTAATCACCCCGGTAAGCAGCAGGTAGAGCCCAAACAAAATCACCACAATGGTCAAAGGAATGACGGTGTTAAAGACAATCAGCACCCCAAAAGGAATACACAAAAACATCCACAGCAATTCAAACCATTTTCGTCCCTCGTGCAAAAACCAGCCAATCATGCCCGCCACACCGATGACCACCAGCGCCGCCCCCAACAAATAGGAAGCAGACAGCACTACAACATCTTGGACCACCAGCAGCAGCACTCCTCCTGCGATCAGCCCCAGGCTTACCAGCAGCAGACCCAAATTGTTTGCCGTGCGCAGCACTGTTGTTCGCTTCAAACCGCTGTCCTCCTTTTCAACCACCCGGTTTTCTCGGTGATAACTATGTGTTCTCTTGGAAAATTATACAGGATTGTGCCCAAACTGTAAAGGATACAGCGGGAAAATTTCTCTTTTCGCAAAAAAGTGTTGACAAACCCTTCAGCCAGTGGTATACTAAACAATGTTCTGAAAAGAACCTTCACAAGTTGTGCGCCAGTAGCTCAGTTGGATAGAGTGTTTGGCTACGAACCAAAAGGTCGGGGGTTCGAATCCCTTCTGGCGTACCAAGCCGGAGCAAAGGTTACTTTGCTCCGGCTTATTTTTGTCCTGCCGCAAACAACAAAACAATCCCCCTGCCGCACAATGGCAGGGGGATTTATTACAGGTTTTGCAGGAATGCTTTTGGTGCGCCGCACAGGAAGATTTCACCCCACATACAAGGGCGGAACCTTTTCGCAGCTATTTTCAAATCCTGCAATTACTCCTTCTCATAGAGAACCAATTCAAAAGTTAGTTGATAATACTCCTGGTAAAAGGAAACCGTTGTTACTTCCGTCACACCCGGCAGGGATTCCACCATCTGGCAGAGGGCGTCGCTTTTCAGCACCCAGATTTTCCCGGTGTAATCCGCCAAATCCTCGGCAATGGTTTCCGTCGAATCTGCAACGTGCATATCCTTCACATAGGCCTGATAGGCGCCGTAAATATCCCAATGGCCGCTGTTATAAAAGTACATGGTAATGTCCGGATATTTTACCCCGATGACAGCGCCGTCGATGTTTTCCACGAGATACACATCTCCGGCTTCCATGGAATCTCCGATGTTGTTTTCCACGCACCAGGAGGAAGCGTCATAGTTTTCCTCATAAATGGGAATCACCCGCAGGACTGTAACTCCTATAAACACAGCGGCAACCAGGCCGGTAACCAGCTTCCGGCTCACGCCTGCCATCAGATAGGCAAAGACAAAGACGATCAATCCATACAGCACCATGGTGTACCGCACATAGTAAATCGCTACGACCACTCCGGAGGCAATCAAAGTTGAAACAATGACCCCAAGCGCCACTGCCAGTGCCAGAACCACCGGTTTTGTTTCCCTGGGGTTCTTTCGCCACCGCTGCACCAGCAGAAACAGAAAGAACGCCCAAATCACCCCGGCCAAGATGGTCAGCCCGATATACATATTGTCGCTCATACCCACAGCGTCTTCGGGGGTATCTCCCACAAAATAGAAATTCAGGGTATTCAGCAGTACATCTGGATAGGTCACGGTGATCCAACCGGGACCGCCCCTTCCTATTTGTCCCAGCAGCACCCAGACTCCCGGCAGGAAAGCCACAATTTGCGCTGCGCCAAACACCAGCCAGCGGAGAAAATATTTCCGGTGTTTCACAACATACAACAGCAGCAGGAAATTGATGACGATAACGGTAACAAGGCTAAAATGATGGGTGTAGGCGCTTGCCACCGAAAACACCGCAAACAGAATCCAATTTTTCTTCCAGCGCCGTTCTTGATAGACGGCACGATAGGCATAAATCGCAGTGAGGGTGATGAAAAAAGGCGCCCAGGTGTACATTCGGATTTGCAGGGCGTACTTGAACATCACCGGCATGGCGAAGGTGAAGAAGGAAAACCAAAAGCCGACCTTGGCTCCAAAATCCCGGCGAATGTGGGTGTACCCCAGAAGTCCGATCAACGCTCCGCCCAACACGGAAAACAGACGCATCACAATCACGCTGTTGCCGGTGACCATGGTGACCAGCTTCAACATAATGTAGTACAGAAGGGGGTGGACGTCATAAGGGGCAATTTCGCACATATCCAAAAAATCCTGGTTCATCAACCCCACGGTGTAGCTTTCGTCAAACCACAGAACGGGAGTAAAGGCCCCAGATGCCAAAAACGCCGTACCCAGCACCAACAAAATAATATGGGCCAGCTTCCAGCTTCGGCGATCCAGTTCTTTATCCAGCTTTCTCAAACAGATTCCTCCTTGTTTTTATCCTTAACTTTTTTAACGTACCACGGTTTTTCACAAGCGTCAAGAAAAAAGGCGGCTTTTTCAAGATTTTTTCAAAGGTTCCCGTCCGTCTCGTTTTTTGATGCGAAACCGGCGGCCCGCCGGAAAATCACAACCCAGCACATAAAAAAGCCGCCGTGAACCACACATTCACGACGGCTTGGTGCCGGAGACCGGGGTCGAACCGGCACGGGCATTACTGCCCACGGGATTTTAAGTCCCGGGCGTCTGCCAATTCCGCCACTCCGGCAACAGATATATTATACCCGCTGCCGCCCGGCTTGTCAATGTTTCCAGCTGCAAAAAATTCGCTCCCCCTTTCGGAGGAGCGAATCCAAACTCAAACTAGAATTTGTTTTTTGCGGGGATTAGTCCTGAGGATACTCCAGAGAACCATTTACCACCTGCGCCAGGTACATCACGTCCAGGACATTGACTGCGCCGTCGTTGTTCACATCGGGATCGTCAATGGTGGTGATGATTCCTACCACATATTGTGCCAGGGTCATAACGTCCAGAACACTCAGCACACCGTCGCCGTTCTTATCGCCAGCCACTTTCATGGCGTCCATGACAGCGTTCAAAACGGTCTTGAGGGCTTCGGCCTGTTCAGCCGTGATCTTAGCTATTTCCCCTGCCTCCACCAGATCGTTCAAGGTGACGAGCAACTGGTAATTGGCGTCGTCTTCTTCGCCGGTCCAGCTTTCTTCGGTCGCAGCTGCCTGATCCACAACAGCCTGAACCGCAGCCAGTTCGTCGCCGGTCACATAGGTGATCTCTGCGGTGGTTTCGCTGTATCCTGTACCGTTGACCAGATAATCAACCTGAGCCGCAGTGAGCGATTCATCGTAGAATGCAACATTTGCAATGCTGGCACTTACAATACTATCCCAAGCATTGACGCCCAGATAGACCTCAGTGTCTTCATTGTAATCGGTGGGTACGGCGCCGGTGCCAACCAAAGTGCCGTTGACGTACAGATACCCGGTTCCATTGTCAAAGACAGCGGTAATGGTGACGTATTCACCCAGAGACACACCGGCATTGGTAGAAGTCAGATCCATCCATGTGCTGGTGCTCTGATCGTAACTCCAGATCATGGGAATGTCGTCAACAGTCTCCTTCCAACCCTGTCCGATGCTGCTCCAATACTGGTTGCTGGTATCGTTCACAATCAACATTGTTGGAGAGTATTGAGACAACGCTGAATAAGAAACGTCAAAGCTTACCGTAAAGGTTCCATCGGTAATCGGCAGATCCAGCTTCAAGCCGTAGCCCAAAGAGGGGCTGAGCTGAACAGCCTGCGTTCCTTCCGTGGGACCATCGGTGTAGGTTGCTTCGGTTGCGGTTACTGTTTCCGGTGTTGTAGTGTCAGTACCCACATAGACCTTACTGCCGGTCAGTTCTGCGTCTGCCACATCGCCGACAGTGGCTGCCAAGGTGCCATCAAAGCTGTACAAGACATCTACTTCCGGCGTCGTAAATTCGCTGTATTCCGTCAAGCCGCTGATGGCGCTGGCCAATGTGCTGTTGGCTGCGATGACGTCTGTATTGGTGGCGTCCGCATCTTCGTACACTTCCACTGCTGCCGTCAAGGCGCTGATCAGGGTATCCCAGCTGGACTGGGTGTAGCCATTGCCGTCGATGAGGGAAGCTTCGGTAATTGTAGTGGCCAGGCTGCTCTTATCTACGCTTTCCGGCTCTTCAATGCTGCCGGTAGTGGCCAGATAAGCAACTTCTGTATCGGTGAGCTGCCGCTGATAGATCTGGACATAATCACAGGTAAAGCCTGCGGTGCCCCAGTATACGGTAGCGGCGCAGCCCAGGTTGAAGTAGTTCAAACTGGATACATACTCGCAAATCGCATCTGCATAGCTGGTGGAAACCGTTGTCACCAGAGTGGCGTTCTTGTAGAAGTAGATGCAGTCGTTGACCGGGTCCACGGTGACGGTAATCAGTTCCATATCATCGGAGGCCGAAATCAAACCGCTGGTTTCGCTGAAGTCATAGTAACTGCCGGCCCAATCGTTGAAGTACAACATACCGTTGCCAGCCATGCCAAAGTAGCCGGTGCCATCGTCAAAGCCCCAAACGCCTTCGTACTGGTTGATACTGCTGCCGGAGGTGGGCTCCATCATGATCGCTACCGTAAAGCCGGTTTCAGACAGATCCTTACCGTTCAGCGGGTTTTCCATCTTGACAATGTTGGCGCTGCCGGTGCCGGAGGAGTATTCGAAGGTGATGGTGCCGGTTTCGGCATCCACTGCCAGGTCACCCTGAGTGGTGGTCTGGTAAGAACCTTCCTGGAGCTTGTTGGCGCTGTTGATCAGATCGCCGTCAAACTGGTAATCTGCAACCAGATCGCCCTGCTCCACTACGGTGATGGTAAAGCTGGTGGAAACGCTGCTGCCGTCCGCCTTGGTAGCGGTGACGGTGATGGTGGCTTCGCCTGCACCGACCATGGTGAGCATACCGCCGGTTACCGTAGCCACGTTCTCATCACTGCTTTCATAGCTCATGGTGACAGAGGCTTCGGAGGGGGTGACGCTGGTGCGCAGCCGCAGGCTGGAACCAACCACCACTTCAAAGTCGGGAGCATTGGTCACTTCCACACTTTCCAGTTCAAAGTTATATACGGTGATGTTCACTGTAGCGGACACTTCGGAACCGTCGGTGCTGGAAACGGTGATGGTGGTGGTTCCTTCACCCACTGTGGTGAGGATACCGTCTTCGCTGATGGTAGCTACCGCTTCGTTAGAAGAAGAATAGCTCAAAGTCTTATTATCTGCGTTGGAGGGAGACACCGTAGCGCTGATCCGCAGGGAAGCGCCCAGGTCAATGGTCTGCTCCGCCGTGTTGATGGTGATGCTGCTGACCGTCACCGGGTTCACCGTTACCGTGACGTAATCGGTATAACCTTCGGTGGTGGTTGCGGTAATGGTTGCCATACCGGCCGACACACCTCGGACAACGCCGGTCTTGGACACGGTTGCCACGCTCTCATCGCTGGAGGACCAGGTGACGGAGTTGGTGGCTGCGCCTACCGTTTCACCGGTTTCCTCATCATAAGTGCCGGTGGGA
>CAZWNI010000040.1:0-2554 GCA_964635385.1 uncultured Oscillospiraceae bacterium | reverse complement strand
ACCAAACTATCGCCCATGGTGACGTCCACATTGCCGTCGCTGATTTCCAGCACCAGCACAGTGACGCTGTACGCAGGCAGAACCACGGTAGTGGAACCGTTCTGGAGGGTGATTGCGGTTTCCACCGGTGCAATGACTTCATTGCCGTCGGTGTTGACGTTGGCGGTGTTCACATTGGATTCAGTGCCGGCCAGCACAATCATGGTGCCGCTGCCGGACATCGCCAGGTTGTCGATGTTGATGCCGGTGGTCTTGCTGTAACCGTCCACGTTCACCAGCTTGATGTACACATACTCGTCGTCCTTGGTGACGGAGTTGTAAATCATGTCGTTGACTGCGGTCAGGTTCGCATTGAGCACCTTAGACATCGTGCCGTCGCTGTCGGTGTAGTACGCATTGAGCTGTTGACGGCCGGAGGCCACTTCAATGGCGTCGTCGCCCACACCGGCTGCCGTGGTGGTACCGTAGTCCACGACAATGGTGTATTCCTCACCAGTGGTGATGGCTTCGTAGTTGGTCAGGTAGGTGTTGCCGGCGGCGGTTCCTACACTGTAGTCGCCCAGGGTGTAGCCTTCCACGCCGTCCTTGTACACTTTGAAGCCGGTGGCGCTGCCGCCGTAGTTGATGGAGTAAACCACCATGTCTTCACTGCCTGTGGTGACATCGGTGACGCCAACGCCTACATAGAAGCCGTCCGCTGTGCCGCTGACACGGGTTGCGGTCACTTCAACTTTATAGCTGTTGTCGTCGTGCATATAGCTGGCATCCAGGTACAGGCCGTTGTAACCAGAGGTCTGGGCTGCCAGAGTCAAGCCGTCATCGGTCAGGGTGTAACCAGCGGTGCTGCTGGGCAGTTCAGCCCAGCCGGCCAGCGTCAAGTCGCTTTCATTCATTGAAGTGAAGTCATAGGTCTCCACTGTACCATCGGAATAGGTGATTTTGACGTCGGTAATGAGAACCGACGCATTGCCGCTGGCAATCATAATGCCGCCTTCCGGCTGGAGGGTAACCATTTCACCGCTGTCGTCCAGATACTGGAATTCGGTACGCAGCAGCTCATCGCCCAGATAGGAGGCAAAGAGTGACTGCACATAGTAGTTTGGTGTGTACCACACACTGTCATTGTCAAACCAGATTACGTCTGGCGTCCATCGGTATAGGCTGTCGTCCCGCTGTTTGTTGAACAGGGGAGCGGTGGCCGCCATTCGCACCACGTCTGAGTTCTCTTCATAGCTGGTCATAATGGCGGCTTCCGCCAATGCGCCGGCCAGGGTATTCTTATCGGTGGACGCATATTCGCCCACAAATACCTTCGACGATAGTTCGTCGTTAATGGTGCCGTCCTCGTTATAGACCCGTTCGTAATAATCGTAACGGTCGGTATTGTTTAGCAGATATTCATTGGAACGATAGTAGTGTTCGTCCACAATGGTATCCATGTAGTTGCTGCTGAGAGGCAGATCGGTTTCGCTGTCTTCTGTGTACCAAGTATGGGTACGGGTGCTGGTTTCGCCGTCAGAACCAACCACGGAGGACACGCCAGTGGTCACGGTGTCGGTGTAGGTGCCGCTGTCCTTTTCACCGGCCAGGAATTCCCAAGCGCTCTGATAAGCAGAGTCGTTGGCCTGAGCGCCGGAGGTGGAGACGATGGTGATGTCATAGCCGTTATCTTTGCAGAACTGCATGATTTCAGCGTAGAACACTTCAAAGTTGGCGAAGAATTCCTCGCCCCAGTTTTCGTTGCCCACGCCCAGGTACTTCAGGTTGAAGGGTTCTTCATGACCCAGAGCGGCACGGAGCGCACCGTATGTGGTGGTTTCCGCATCGCCGTTGGCAAATTCAATCAGGTCTTTGAAGCTCTGGATGTAGTAATCCATCAGTGTGCCGCCGGCGGCATAAGCGCCGTCACTTCTGGCCTGGCAGAGCACGCCGCAGGCCATAACCGGCAGGGGTTCTGCGCCCAGGTCTTCCGCCATCAGGAAGTATTCATAATAGCCCAGACCCAGGGTCATGGAGTAGCCCCAGACGTTGTAGTTTTCGTCCCGCTGTGCCGCAGTGCCGATGCTCTTTTTCCAATCGTACACATTATCCCAGGTGTAGCTGCCTTCGGAGATGCAGCCGCCGGGGAACCGCAGGAAGGAGGGGCTGGCTTCCAGCAAAGCCTCCATCAAATCGGACCGCAGACGGTAGTTGGAGTTGTTTTCGTAGTTGGTGTGGGCAGTTTCACTGCCTTCCTCTTCTTCGTAACCCCAGGTTTCCACCGGCATCAGGGATACCATGTCGATGTCGGTTTCGCCGTCAAATTCCAGCACCAGAGTGCCAAGGGTATCTGCAGAGCCGGTCAGGACTGCGGCGTACTGCACCCACTCGTCGCTTGTCACATTAATGTACTGGGTATCGGTGATCTGATTGTATTCATCGTCCATCACATACACTGTAATGGTGGAACCTGCGCCCCTGGCGTAGATGGTGAAGTCATAGGTTGCCCCATCATCTATGTCCATGGCGCTGCTGCTGTTGGAGGTGTAGCCCTGGTTGTAGAGCGTCGCACCAT
>CAZWNI010000039.1:0-10150 GCA_964635385.1 uncultured Oscillospiraceae bacterium | reverse complement strand
AAATAATCTTCCTGAATGTCGGCGAGGGTGGAGTTTGAAACCGATGTACTCTCCCCCACAAGCAACTGATAACTGCCGCCGTAGTATCCTATATAATTCAAATAACTGGCCATCTCTTCCAGCTCGTCTGCCAATTCATCTGCCAGTTCCGCTTTGCTGGAATATTCGCCTTCCACAATCAATTCCTGCACCAACCGGTCCGGAATCAAATCCAGCACGGCCTGGCCGTCCACTTCATCGGACTGGATCAAAGCGACATAGCGTTCCACTACCGCTTGAGGGGAAGCATTGCTGCCGCCGAACACACCGGTAATCCACAAAATCATCAGCACAATCGCCGCAACAACAACCACGCCGCCGGCGCAGATGCCCACAACCAATCCGGTCTTTTTCTTGGGTGCCGGAGGAGCACAGGCAGCGGTTCCAGCGTAGGCCGGCTGAACGCCATACGCCGCCGGAGGATATGCGGAAGGCGCTGTGGGTTGGTCGCTGGGCTGTGTTGGCTGATAAGTGGTTTCCGGATAATTGGGAGCAGGTTCAGAATCCGCCGTCTGATCCGGTGCGGCATCGGCAGGCCAAGGCTGGCCGGCAGCCGGCGCAGCAGCTTCCTGAGAGGGCGGCTCTGGCTGGGGCCCAGAGGCTTCCATTTGGGGCTGAGGCTCTTGGCTTAACGCAGTTCCGCAGCCCGGACAAAATTTGGCACCGTCTGAAATCGGGGTTCCACAGTTGGTACAATACATAAGATCACTCCTTATTCTGCTTTGGCAGGCAGTTTCCACACTCATTCTATAAAATTTCACCATCTATGTCAATCTTTTTAAGAAAAATACAACAAAATTGAAAAAACAAACCAGCTTAAAACATCTCCTCCTGTCAACCATCTCCTTGAACTTGAAATATGAAAAATCCCGTGGAAACACAAAGAGGTTCCACGGGAAAATCATACTGAAAAATCACAACTGCTTTTTCATCACATTCCAGGTAAGCAGGGAGCCGGACTCCAACTGCAAATGCTCCTGGCAAAAAATGCGGTATCCTCTTTTCCGATAAAACTCTTCCGCCGGCCGGGAAGCATCTAAAACCACGCTATGCCAGGCAGCCGCAATTTTTGCTTCCAAGCAGGAGAGCATCTTGCTGCCGATCCCCTGCCCCTGCATGTTGACCTCCACAAACAACCTGGCAATATGGTGGTCATGACAGCTTCCGGTGGCAACCAGTATCCCGTCTGCAAAACAGCCGTACACCGCACCTTTTGAAACATCTTTACCAATGGCATTCTGTTGATGGAGCTGTCGGAAAAAATCCACTGCTTCTGCACTATAGTAATTCGGATAAACCGCATCAATGGTGTGCTGCACCAATCGGTACACCGCATCGACATAGTCTATGGAAATTCCTTTTATCTCCAGCCGGCAAACTTCCTTCCTAGCCATCTTGTTCCAAATCCTTCCCCCCGGAAACCCGCTCCTGGTAAAAAGCCAGCACCTGACGGCTTTGCTCCGGAGTAAGGCCATAAGCCGCATGAACCAACTGCTCCAACTCCGCTTCCCACTTTGCAACAGAATCCCCTTGTTTTACAGCTTGCAGAACAGCATCTACCAATTCCTCACTTTGACGGATCTGGGTTTCTTCCGGAAAACGAATGGGAATTTCCCCCAACGGCTGAGCGTACAGCTCCAACAGTTCTCCTTTGCGCTTGCCTTGGTGCCACAGCCAAAAATACATCAGCTTAGAATTCAGCACCGCTGCCAGGTACTTTAAGCTAATCTGAGGGTGCTGACTGCGCCTGGGCAGCAGAAAGAACAGGTCTCCCCCGCCGTACACCTGCTCAGTGGTGTAGGCGAAGCGGTTCACCCGGCTGCGGTAAGGGGTCACCAGCTTTTCCCCCGGCTCAAAGAGAAAGGTCTCCCGGGGCCGGTGAATGGCATACCAAGGCCAGCCAGGCTCGGCGTAGCGCTTTTGCTGGGCTTGGCGAATGGGAAGAAAGCGTCGCAAATGGGCTTCAAAATGGGGATAGTCTGCAATGTCGTCCTCCCAGCGAAGATAAATCAGTTTCTTTTGCGTGGGAGTGATCTGCCAGCGAAGCACGTTGGAATTCTTATAATAAGGCACCAAGCGCCGCTGCTCCTGGGGAGTCAAGTCCCGCAGCCGCTCCAGGTCTTTGTCCTGAAGCACATACACCCCATCTCCCGGCCGAAAATCCCCGGAAAAGGAAGCACAGTGCCGGGCTGTAACCTTGGCCAGCACAATATGACAGCCCAGATTGATGTGGCAAAGCTGCCCCAAAGGAACGGCGTTGGAAAGCATCTGTTCCAAAAGAGGCGGGGTTTGGCGAAGCTGAATGTAAAGGTTTTCCCCTTCATAAAGTCGGTTCAAGGGAATCTCCCTGCCCTGCGTGACGGCGCCCCGCAGTACGCTCAGCGGACTGCCCGGTTCGCCGCTTTGGGACAGATCCATCACCAATGCGCTTTGGGGTGCGCCCTCTCCCGGCTTATCCAGCACGGTAATCAGATTGTGCTGCCCCTGGGCATCTTCAAACACCTTGCTTTGATGAAAATCCATCAGCAGCCGGATTCGTCCCCGTTCCTTCAGATCCTGCCGGAGCTTTTTTCCCGCAGTGGCAGTGACGAAATAGTTGGTGGTAATCATGGCAATGACGCCCTGGGAATTGGTGATGTCCAACGCCAGATGGAAGAAATAATAAAACAAATCCATCTTCCCCACCGCAAACCGCCTGCCTAAATCCGTGCAGGTCAAACGGGCAAAGATCTGCCGGTGCCCCTTTTCCCCTACATAGGGAGGATTGGCCACCACCAAATCAAAGCCGCCTCTGTTCCGGTATACCTGAGAAAACAGCACCGGCCAACTGATACAGGGAGGCGAACCTTCCCGGGCCGTTTCCCGGTATTCTTCCTTGCCGGAAAGCCAGAGAGCGCAGGCAATGGCCTGCTGGGTGCGCTGCATCTCCCAGAGAAACCGGTATTTTTGAGAGCCTTCCGCCTTTTCGTACTGTCGCTGAAGCTGCGCCAGCAAAGCGTAATAATCTTCCTCCGGCGGAAGCGCCAAGGTAGTTTGCAGGGGTGCGTTTTTCATCTGGCGTCTCCGGCCCGGTTTCCGGTTGGGGTCATACACCGGAATCTTTGGCTCCAACCGATCCGCCAGGCTGTTTCCCCAAAGCACCGGTAAAAATTCCGGCAGGGAGTTGGTTTCCTCCGCCAGATAGACAGCCAACAGCAGCCGCCCCCGGGTAAACCGCACCGCCAATCCGTCGATGTCCGCCCCGCAGACGGAATGCTCTGCGGCATGGCGATATAGGGCGGCGGCTTCTTGTGAAGAACACACTAATTTCCGAAGCTGTACAATGGCTTCCAGCAAGGTCACACAAAAAGCTCCTCCGCCTACACAGGGATCTGCCGCAGTGACCTGGGCCAAAGCGGCATCAATCTCCTCCCGCAGTCCCTCCACTCGTTCCAGCAGTGGCGCCGGCGTTGCAAAAAAGGCTTGACGGCTGGCTAACTCTTTGCCGAAAAAGCAGAAATCGTGGCAGTCTTGGGAGGAAAGGGCCGTATGTTTTTCCAAATAAGCCGCCAAAGCGGTACGGCAGAGGTAATTGACTACCGGAGCAGGTGTAAAGTACAACCCCTGCCCATCTGTTTTTCCAAGGGAGAGCAGCTTTTCCAACACCGAACCCAGGTCGTCGGCATTCACCGCCCAAAGCCGGGCATCTGCCTGAGGCGGAGTCCAGTCAAAAGGCAGTCCAGCCAACTGTTCCAAAAAACCGTTCCCTTTTCCGTCGTAAAACAAGCGGTTGGGCAGCATTAAGTTTTCCTGCCGCCAGGCGCCGGCCTGCCAGGGAGCAAACAGTTCCCCCAGCCGGGGCAGCCCGGACAACCCCAGAAAAGGCAGATCACCGCCCTGACTCAGTCCATCTAACAGCGGAGCCAGCAATGAGGTAAAAAGATTTTTTCCTTGCAGCACGGCATTGCTGCACCAACGCTGGAGCGGGTAATTTTTTCCCAAAATCCCCCGCTGCTCCAGCAACACCAACACTGTCAACTGAAACACCAGCAAGCTGGGCAGAGCGCTTCGTTCCGACGGCAAAAGAGTGGAATCCTCCAAGGCCAAAGAAAGCTGCTCCCAGGCAGTGCGGCAGCGCTCAAAGAGAACTTTCCGTGGCAATCCGTCTTCCTTTTGGGCACGGCGCAAATCCTCCACCGTTTCACAGCCGGAGATCCGCCGCAGCAACCTGGGGGTCAAAACATCATTGGGACGGTGGCTGCCGCAGAGCAAAGCAGTACACCGCACCGGCAGCAATCCCTCCAAAACCGGCGGACAATGGCGGGGCGTAGCCTGACGCACCAAAGCCAGCAGCCAGGACGTCTGCCCCGGCCTTTCCAGAACCGCCAGCGCCGTATCCTTCTGCCGCACAGCCAGACACTGCGCCAACGCCTGCAAACAACCCGAACCAGGTGCAGAGGTAAGGGTTAAATGGTAGACATCGGCATTCTGCCGGGCATACAAGCTGCCCAGCACCCGGCATTCCGCCACTTCCAACCCAGAAACCGGAAGCAATTCTGCGGCAGGGGTAAACTGCGACAAAGAGCTTTTACAAAAGCCGAGGAATAAAGACAGGTCAAAAGGTCTTTGCAGGATACTGTGCGATTCCAATGGCATTACCTCCCCATTGCAGTGAATTTGTTCCATCAGGGCCAGCCGATGATTACTGCCTGATTGATCCCCCTTGGTTTTTTCTTTTAAGCAGAATGCCCGGCCGGACAGTAAGGCCGGCAGACGTTTTCAGCCAGAGAAAATGGGGGCAGATGCATCAACACGAATTGATGTGCCTATTATATCAAATTTTCACTTTTGATGCAAAACCTTCCGGAAAAAGACAGAAAGACAGGCTGCAAAATTGCAGCCTGTCCCAATTTCAGCAGAATCAACCCTGCTCTCAGCAAATGCCGGCGTAAGGATTACAGTTCGGCAAAGTACTTGATGGAGCGAACCATCTGAGAGGTGTAGGAGTTTTCGTTGTCGTACCAAGCAACAACTTCCACTTCATAGGTGTCGTCGTCGATCTTAGCCACCATGGTCTGAGTTGCATCGAACAGAGAACCATAGGTGATGCCTACGATGTCGGAAGAAACCAGGGGTTCTTCGGTGTAACCGAAGGACTCAGAAGCAGCGGCCTTCATAGCGGCATTGATGCTTTCCTTGGTGATGTCCTTGCCTTTCACCACAGCGATCAGAATGGTGGTGGAACCGGTGGGAACCGGAACACGCTGGGCGGAACCGATGAGCTTGCCGTTCAGTTCGGGAATCACCAAACCGATTGCTTTCGCAGCGCCGGTGGAGTTGGGAACGATGTTCACCGCAGCGGCACGGGCACGGCGCAGGTCGCCCTTTCTGTGGGGACCGTCCAGAACCATCTGGTCGCCGGTATAGGCGTGAATGGTGCTCATGATGCCGGCCTGGATCGGATAGGCATCGTTCAGAGCCTTCGCCATAGGCGCCAGGCAGTTGGTGGTGCAGGAAGCAGCGGAAATGATGGTGTCCTCTTTGGTCAGGGTCTTTTCATTGACGCTGTACACAACGGTGGGCAGGTCATTGCCGGCAGGTGCGGAAATGACAACCTTCTTGGCGCCGGCGTCGATGTGAGCCTGGCTCTTTGCCTTAGAGGTGTAGAAACCGGTGCATTCCAGCACAACGTCTACATCTAATTCGCCCCAGGGCAGGTTCTTGGCGTCTTTTTCGCTGTAAATCTTGATGGTCTTACCGGCCACGGTGATGGAATCTTCACCGGCGGTGACCTGATCAGCCAGCTTATAACGGCCCTGCGCAGAGTCGTACTTCAGCAGATGAGCCAGCATTTTGGGATCAGTCAAATCGTTGATGGCAACAACTTCATAGCCTTCGGCATCAAACATCTGACGGAAAGCCAGACGACCGATTCGACCAAAACCGTTAATCGCAACTTTAACCATGGGAATCAACCTCCAAAAATTTTATGCTTATATTTTATAACAAAACTGGTAAAAACACAAGAGATTTTTTTGCCAGTTTCGATATTGTTTTCAATTTCCACCAAAAACGGCCATGTCGGGCAAAAATTTCAGGTTCTCCCCAAACTTTTCTTTTTCTTTTCGGTGCAAAAAGCAAAAAGAACCTCCAACCCCACCTGTCCGGCAGGCGTTTGTTCCGGTTCTGGGCGCCGGATATTTCTCTGCTGTTTCGCCGAAGTTCCAAAATCGAATCAAACAATTAAACAAAAAAATCTCGTTTTTATGGCACTTTTGCAATATTCCAAACTTTTCCGTTGTGATTTTCCTTTACAGGATGACCCAAATTGCATATAATAAAGTCAATGGCCACACCATGCAAACACGTTATGTCACCTTTTAGAAAGGAACTATCTCACCTATGGATAAAGGTCTCACCTCCTATTCCGCCGAGTCCTGGTTTGAAACCGACCAGCAAGGCATCTTACTGTCCCTGCACTGGGAACAGTCCCCTGTATCCCTGCAAATCGGGCAGTCCGTTTCCCCTCTTTTTGAGCAGGCGCCCCATCAACTGACCAATATTTTCTCCAGGCTCTCCACCCAGCAGCAGGTGTCCGTACCCCTGCCCTGCCGGGGGGTATTGCTGCTGCTTCTCTGCAAAAAGACTCCGTCCGGCCATCTGCACTGGGAGGTGGATTCCTCCATCTCCGCCGACCCCTACACCGGCCGCAGTGAGGAAACGGCTCAGATCCGGGACTGCCTTACCGCCATGGACAACTGTTTGAGCTATCTGCTGGAAAATTCCTTGGAAAGCAGCTTCGAGCAGGATATGGCTCACAACGCCCTGAACCGCTGCCAGCTGTTAATGAAGCATTGTTTGAACATGGAACGGTACCACCAGTTGATCCACGGGGAATGCTGCCCTCGGCTGCAGCGAATGAACCTGCGGACGTTTCTCAATTATCTCACCCAGGAACTTAAGATGGACCCCCGGTGCAGCCATGTGAAAACCTTTGCTTCCCGGGACAACATCTTCATTCAGGGCGACCCCTCCGCACTGCTGGAAATCATTCTCAACATTCTCACCAACAGCCTGGAGTTTTCCCCTGCCGACGCCCCGGTTACTATCCGGCTGGAACGGCAGGAAAATGTTGCGGTGTTCCGCATCAGCGATGAAGGCAGCGGCCTGCCCTCAAGCGACGCAACCCAAGCCCTTACCCCCTACTTCTCCCTGAAACCGGAAAACGGCCAGCGTGCCGGGCTGGGGCTGGGCCTCACCAACGCCTACCTGCTGTGCCAGGCCATGGGGGGCAGCATTATGATCTCCTCCAAAGAAAATTACGGCACCACGGTATTGCTTCGCTTTCCGATTGACGAAAGGGAAGATGACGGCGGCGATGAAATCGAAAGCCGGGATTACTACGCCCTTCAGTTCCAACGGGGCCATTTCAGTCCTGTCCAGGTGTTCCTTTCTTCTTTGGGTCCGCCTCGTTCCAGCGAAGACCCTTCCCGCCAATAAGCATGAAAAAGCGCCTAAAACCGGAAGTTTTCTTCCAGGTTTTAGGCGTGCTTTTTTGATTCAATTTAATACCGTCAAGATCGTTCCAGCCGGTCCACCTGTTCCAAAAGCCGGCTGCGCCGCTTTTCAAACAGCAGGCTTTCGTTATACTGATCAAACCGAACACAGCCGAACTGGGCGATGAACCAACTGGAATAGTACCCTCCCGCCAGTTGGGTGACCAGCCACACCAGCTCCTGTTCCCGGCCGAAGGCGGCTTCCAAAAAGTCGAAGGCAAAGTCCAACTGAGCAGAAGTCTGCTCCACCGCCTGTTTCCGCCGTTCCACCAAGGCTTCAA
Organism: uncultured Oscillospiraceae bacterium; assembly: GCA_964635385.1. Taxonomy (GTDB): domain Bacteria; phylum Bacillota; class Clostridia; order Oscillospirales; family Ruminococcaceae; genus Egerieicola. The sequence goes on along the minus strand of CAZWNI010000039.1, from coordinate 2,295 downwards.
AGCCCTGCTTGACGGCGTCGAACACGCTTTGGGGGTCCGGTTCCGGCAGGGAAAGAAGCGCTTCCTGCGCCTTTTCCAATTCCCCGGTCAAAAGGGCCTGAATCTGCTTGTCCACTTTATCCACACTCTGGGTGCGCTGGATCTTTTCCTTTTCCTGCTGGGATTTCAGCAGGGCGGAAAACTGCTCCACAGGGTTGGCGTCGGGCAAAAACACCTGCTCTTTGAAGGGTTTCAGCAAGGCAAACAGCCGGTCCGCTGTTTGGTCTAAGCGGTAGCAGTCCGCAAAACGCTGGGTCAGCCGGTCCCCCAGCAGCCCTACCAGCGCCAGTTTTTCATCAAAGCCGGCGGCGGCGCAGCGGCGGACGGTGCTTTCCGAAATGTTGCCTTCCAGAATGGCGGACAGGTCCACTTCCCTGTGATACCGCCGCCACAGGGCCAAAAAGGCGGCGAAGTCCTTGGCCACGGCAGGGTGCTGGAGGTACTGCTCCACCGTGGGCTGTTCAGCGGTTAAGCCCAGAGCGTCATAACTGTAAAGGAGCTGGCTGAGATCCTCCCAGCCACGGGGCGTGACAAATTCCTTGCCGCCGGGGGTGGATTCCATCTTGTAAAAATTCTGGGGTTTGCTGTCCAGATAAGCCAGGATTGCGCCGTAAATGCCGCGGCGGGAGGCGTACTCCTTCCACACCCCCAAATCTTCCCGCACATCAATCCGTTTCACCCGGTCCAGGGTGACTACATCCAGTTCCCGCACCGACTTATTGTATTCCGGCGGATTTCCCGCCGCCACAATGATCCAGCCCTGCGGGAGAGTGTGGGTACCGAAGGTCTTACACTGCAAAAACTGCAGCATGGTGGGAGCCAGGGTCTCGGAGACGCAGTTGATCTCATCTAAAAACAGGATTCCGTTTTTCTTTCCGGTGCGCTCCATGGCCTGATAGACGCTGCCGATGATCTCGCTCATGGTGTACTCGGTGGCAGAATACTCCGTCCCGCCGAAGTTCCGTTTCACAATCACAGGCAAGCCCACTGCGCTTTGCCGGGTGTGGTGGGTGATGGTGTAGCTCACCAGGGCCAGACCGCACTCCGCCGCCAACTGTTCCATCACTGCGGTTTTTCCAATGCCGGGAGGCCCCATCAGCAGCACCGGCCGCTGTTTCACAAAGTCGATCCTGGGCAAGCCCTGTTCGTCGGCGGAAAGATAGGCGCAGATGGTATTTTTCAATTCCGTTTTCGCCTGTTTAATATTCATCATGGAGTGGTTTCTCCCTTCTGCGGTTCCAATAGCTGTTCCGGTTCAATGATCAATTTCACAGCCCAGGGGGGTACCTCCGGGTCCGGCTGCCCCGGCTGGCGCAGAAACACAAAGGCGGTTTCATAATCCGTGGGGCGGGCCGGGAAAGTACCCTGTCCATCGGTGAAGTAAATCAGCCCTTTCAGCCGGGACAGTTCCCCCTGCCCCCGAAGCTGCTCCACATAAGAAAACACCGGCCGGAAATCGGTGCCGCCGCCCCCCTGAAGGGTGAATTGGGCCATATACTCCTCCAACTGAGCGGCGCTGTGGACAGCCCGGTGCTGCCGGACCGCTTCGTCGCACTGGAGGATATGGATATTCACTTGATGGAAGTAACTGTCCTCTTCTTTGAGGATAGCATAGGTCTGCTCCAAAAAAGCGTGGACCAGCTCCCCGGAACAGGACAAGGAAGTGTCGACAGCGATGACCAGGTCGTGGATTCGCTTTACCTCTTTGGTCTCCGGCGGCTCAATCAAAGGGACATTGCCGTAAAGCTCCAACCCCAGGGCATAATAACCGTAATCAAATCCATCGGGGTCCATCTGCATCTGTTCCTGAAAGACGCAGAACCGCTTCAGAAAGGCCCGGTAGTCGTACCGCCGCCGGTGGGCCACCGAAAGCTGTTCCAGCAGATCCCCGGACTGGTCTTTGGCCTGTTCCTGAAGCTGCTCCATCTGGCCCTGGGTCTGTCGGCTGATCTGCTGCCACTGCCGGCGGAGCTGTTCCATGGCGGGAAGATTCTGGTTTGGGTCCGGCCAACAGCAGTGGTCGTCTACAAAAAATTCCTGAACCAGCTGCCGGTACCGCTTTTCCTCCAGCCCCAGCCCGGCAAACAGCCGGTAGATGCCCTGCGGGGTAAGCACCGGCAGCTTTTGGCGGAAGAACTGATAGGTCTCCTGCCGCAGCCAGCTTTGAGGGCGGCGCAGGCAAGCCAGGTTCACGCTGTCGATCATGCTTTCCACCGTGATGTCGCAGGCCAGGTCCCAATAGCTTTCCTCCCGGTC
>CAZWNI010000038.1:0-10353 GCA_964635385.1 uncultured Oscillospiraceae bacterium | reverse complement strand
CAAGCAAAAACAGAGGATTGGAGGTGCCTGCTTTTTTCATGCCTTTAATAATTTTCCCCGGCATCGAACCGATGTAAGTACGCCGGTGTCCGCGAATTTCCGCCTCGTCGCGCATACCACCGAGCGACGTACGCACAAAGCTGCGGCCGGTTGCCCGGGCGATGGATTTGCCGATGCTGGTTTTGCCCACTCCGGGAGGCCCTACCAGACAGAGGATCTGTCCCTGGGCCTGAGGCTTGAGCTGACGCACCGCCAGGCTTTCCAAAATCCGGTCCTTTACCTTTTCCAGGCCGTAGTGGTCTTCGTTGAGAATTTTTCTGGCCTGCTTTAAGTCCACATTGTCTTCGGTGGAAGCGTCCCAGGGCAGTTCCAGCACCGTTTCCAGATAACCCCGGATCACCCCTGCTTCCTGGGACATGGCCGGCATCTTGCTGAGCTTGCCCCATTCCTTTAACAGTTTGTCCCGGCTCTGGTCCGAGATGTTTTGAATGGCTTTGATCTGCTGTTGGAGTTCCTCCAGTTCGTCCTGGTCGGAGCCGTAGCCGTCTTCCCCCAGTTGCTGCTGGATGGCTTTCATCTGCTCCCGGAGGACATATTCCCGCTGGTTTCGGTCCAGGTTTTCCCGGACGGTGTCGAACAGATCCTGCTCAATGACCATCACATTGGTTTCATGGTCCAAAATGGCGGCCAGACGCTGCAGGCGCAGGTAGTCGGTGTTCTGTTCCAGCAGATCCTGCTTCTGCTCGCAGGAGAGCATGGTGTTCTGACCGATGAGACAGAATAGCTGGTGCGGTTCCTGCTCCTCCAGCACCCGGATCAGCACGTCTTCGTTCATTTTGGGCAGGTTTTGGGTGTAGTCCTCAAATAAAGATTTCACCAGCCGGATGGCGGCTTCCATTCGATCTTCCTCCACTTCACTGGGGCGGAGGGGGGCGGAACGGTAGTTGGACTGCAAAAACGGCTCTTCCTCCCGGATTTTTCCAAGCTTGATCCGCTGGGTGCAGTCCACCAGCACTCGGGAGATGCCATCCTGGGTCTTAAACATCTGCTTGATTTCCGCCAGGACACCGTATTGATAAAGATTTTCGGTGGAGGGGTTTTCCGTCATAATGTCCCGCTGGGCCACCAGCAGGATACGCCGTCCATGCTGCATGGCGTAATCCAACGCCCTCAAACTTTTTTCCCGTCCCACGTCAAAGTGGGCCAGAGAACCTTCAAACATCACAATGCCCCGCATGGCCAAAACCGGCAGCAGTCTTTGGCCGGGCCGAATCGCTTCGCTCATACTATAATTCCTTTCCATTTCAGGACACTGCCGTATCCTTCCCTCGGCAGATTACAACTTATTATACTAGAATACTCCACACAATGCAAGCTGCCGTTCCAGGGAAATTCAGCCTGTGCCGGTAAAAAACGGGGGGAAATTCCCCCGGATCTGCCAGCCCCGGCGCCGGCGGCTGCAATATCCTTATCATAGCACAGAAGACGGTGGTTTGTATGACCATTCCGTAAAAGTTTCAACTGTTTCCATTTTTATACTTTTTATGTCAAAAGAAACATTCCTGTTCCGGCACAGGCAAAAAAATCCGGCGGCGGGAGGAATTTTCCCACTGCCGGATCTTGCCGGATCACGGAACTATTTTTTCCAGCAAAGAGAGGGCCTCTTCCAGTTTGGGGTTGGGCTCGTCGGTTTGCAGCCCTTCCCGGACGCAGCTTCGGATGTGTGCGTGGAGGATTTCCTGGTTGGCTTTTTTCAAGATGGCCTGGGTTGCCAGAAGCTGGTTGGAAATGTCCACACAGTAGCGGTCCTCTTCGATCATTCGAAGCACTCCGTCCAACTGCCCTCTGGCGATTTTAATAGCCCGGGAAATTTTTTCTTTGTCCCCCTTCATGCGTCTTTGATCTCCGTGACTTCGTAGCCGGCTTCCTCTATCGCCGCTTTCAGCACATCATCGCCGGTGGTGTCCGGCACAGTCAAGGCTGCGGACTTGTTTTCCAAGCTGACGCTGACTTCGGTTGCGCCGGGGACTCCTTCCAGAGCCCTGGTGACGTGCTTGACGCAGTTTTGACACATCATGCCTTCTACTTTCAGTTCCTTTTTCATGGTTTTGTTACCTCCTGCAATTTGATTGGTTTGGGGTTGGATAGGGCAGCAGTCCGGTTGGGAAACAGGCTCGGTTGCCCTATGGAAAACAGGTTCCGAGACGGCTGCCGGGGCAGCAGCCTGTACCGAGGAGCCGTGTTTTGGCTTGAAAAAGCGCAGCCGCAGGGCATTGCCTACCACGAACACCGAGCTGAAGCTCATGGCCAAGGCGGCCACCATGGGGTTCATCAATAAGCCGAAGGCGGTGTAGTAGCACCCGGCGGCAATGGGAATGCCGATGATGTTGTAGAAAAAGGCCCAGAACAGGTTTTCCTTGATATTGCGGATGGTGGCTTTGCTCAGTTCAATGGCGCCCACCACGTCCAGCAGGTCGTTTTTCATCAGCACAATGTCGGCGGACTCCATGGCCACATCGGTGCCTGCCCCAATGGCGATGCCCACGTCGGCACGGGCCAGGGCCGGGGCGTCGTTGATGCCGTCCCCCACCATGGCCACCTTTTTGCCCTCTTGCTGGAGCTTGCGGATCTCCTGTTCCTTGTCCTGGGGCAGCACTTCGGCGATGACCCGGTCTGCGCCGACCTGGCTGCAAATGGCTTGGGCGGTTTTCTGATGGTCGCCGGTGAGCATCACCACTTCAATGCCCATCTGCTTCAGTTCCAGGATAGCTTCCCGGCTGGTGGGCTTCACTACATCTGCCACCGCAATCATGCCCAGAAGCTTTCCTCCCGCCGCAAAGTACAGCGGGGTCTTGCCTTCCTCCGCCATCTGGTTTTGAAGAGGTTCCATGGCGTCGACCCAGATGGAAAAGGCGCTCATCATTTTGTGGTTGCCTGCCAGACACTCCACTCCGTCTACGGTGCCTGCAATGCCCTGGCCGGGAATCTGCTTGAAATTTTCCACCGGCAGGAAGGAGAGATTTTCCTTCTGTGCTTCTTCCACAATGGCGGCAGCCAGAGGATGTTCCGACTGTTTTTCCAGGGAAGCCGCCATCTGAAGCAGCTTCTCCCGGGTGGTTCCAGGCTGGCTGATGAGGTCGGTGACCACCGGTTTGCCCTGGGTAATGGTGCCAGTTTTATCCAGTACCACCGTTTGGACCGAGTGGGCGGTTTCCAGCGATTCAGCGGATTTGATCAGGATACCGTTGGAAGCGCCCCGTCCGGTGCCCACCATAATGGCGGTGGGGGTGGCCAGACCCAAGGCACAGGGGCAGGACACCACCAGCACCGAAACGGCAATGGTTAAGGCAAACTCCACAGTGGCCCCGCAGAACAGCCAGACAATGGCCGCCACCACGGCAATGGCAATGACGATAGGGACAAATACCCCCGCCACTTTGTCCGCCAGCTTGGCGATGGGCGCTTTGGAGCTGGTGGCTTCGTCTACCAGCCGGATGATCTGGGCCAGGGCAGTATCTTCTCCCACCTTGGTAGCCTGCATGGTAAAGTAGCCGCTTTGGCTGATGGTGGCGCCGATGACCTTATCCCCCGGCTGCTTGTCCACCGGAATGCTTTCCCCGGTGATGGCGGATTCGTTCACAGAAGCGCTTCCCTTCACCAGCACTCCGTCCACCGGCACCGCTTCCCCGGCTTTGACGATGAGCAGGTCCCCGGTTTTCACTTCCTCCGCCGGTATGACCTCCTCCACTCCGTCTCGGAGGACAGTAGCGGTTTTGGGAGCCAGGTTCAGCAGCTTGTTGATGGCGTCAGAAGTTTTCCCTTTGGCACGGGCTTCGAAGAACTTGCCCAGGGTAATCAGGGTCAGGATAGTGCCTGCCCCCTCAAAGTACAGGTCGTGGGTAAACTGGCTCACCATGGACAGATCCCCGTAGCCGAAGCCGTAGGCAATCTTGTACAGGGCGTATACCCCGTACACCAGCGACGCCCCGCTTCCCAAGGCGATGAGGGAATCCATGTTGGGGGAGCCGTGGAACAGGGTCTTGAAGCCGGTACGGAAATACTTGGAGTTGATGACAGCCACTGGCAGCGCCAGCAAAAACAGGGTCAGGGCATAGATCATGGAGTTTTCCGTGCCCAGGAAAAAGCCGGGCAGGGGCCAGCCCATCATGTGGCCCATGGAGAGATAAAACAGAGGGACGGTAAATACAAAGGACCAGATGACCCGCCGCTTCATGGAACGGTATTCCTTCTGGGCGTCGTTTTCCGGCAAAGACTGGGATTTGGCGTTCCCTTTGACCTGCAAAGAAGCGCCGTACCCCGCCTTTTCCACCGCCTGGACGATCTGGGCGCTGGTTAAGGCGCTGCCGTCGTAGTTGACCACCATGCTGTTTTTCAACAGGTTCACCGAGCACTGCTTCATTCCCGGCAGTGCGGAGACGCTTTTTTCCACCCGGGCAGAGCAGGCGGCACAGCTCATGCCGGTGATGTCGTATGTTTCCTGCATTGGACCACGCTCCTTTTACCCCCACACCCCGTGGGGGTATTGTGACTATAGTATACCCCAACGAATTCTATTTGTAAAGCCTTTTTGGAATCGTTGATGCCAACCTGGAAGGGGTTGTCCGGCATGACATCTTGCAACCAAAACATAACAGCATTGCGAAAGATGCCACAGCGGTTTTTGCAGAAAGATGGAAAGAATAAGAAACGGTCTGTCAGGCGGGGGTTCCTTTGTCCCATTCTGAAAGGGCAGCAAAAGAGAAGAAAATGAATGAATTCCATTGACAATTTGAGTCAAAACAGTTATGATGAGGATAGAATTTCATATTTACTAGTTTTCGGAAGATAAATTTCTAATTTTTATGCACAACATCTAAAAAACTATAAGACCAAAGGAGGCCCGTGATGGATTTTCTGGACGAAATCAAAGCTGCCGAAGAACAAGCTGCTCAGAAGAAGCAGGAGGCGTTGTCTCAGGCAAAAATTATCCGCCGGCAGGCCCGCCAGGAAAGCCGCCGGCAGATTCAGGCCCTGGAGGAGGAGACCAAAGAGCAGGTCCAGGCCATCCGCCAACAGGCCCGGGTCCAAGAGAAAAAACTGTCCGATTCCGCCCGCATGGAGCGGGAGCAAGCTTGCCGGGCGCTGGAACAGCAGGCGCAAAGCCGGATGGCGGCCGGGGTGAAGCTGCTGCTGTCCCTGCTGGAACAGCCGGAGGGATAGGAGGAATGTCCTATGATTGTTGCCATGAGTTATTTCACCCTGGCCTGCATGAAGGAAGACAAAGCCCGATTGCTGGATCTGCTTCAATCCTCCCGCTTGGTGATGCTGGAGCAGGGGGAGGGTTCCCGGCCCGGTGTTTCTCAGGCGGGGGAACAGGTTCAGCGGCTTGAGCGGCTAATGCAGCAGCTCAAGCCCTACGCCCCCAAACGTGGGATGCTTTCCGGGCTGCCGGAGGAGTCTGCTCAGGCGTTGAAAGAGGTGAGCCCGGCGGACCAACAGGCGGCTCAGCGGATGGAAGAACTGCTGGGGCAGTTGGAACAGTGCCGGCGCAGCTTGGAAGAAGCAGGACAGGAACTGGCCCGGCTTACCCCCTGGAGGGATCTGAATCTGACCTGGAACCAGCTGCAGCAGGGGCTGGGGTACACCCGATTCCGGCTGGGGATGCTTTCCGGCGCAGCCTGGGAGGAACTTTCCCGGCAGGACGCCCCCATTGGGTATACCCTGATCAGCCGGGCTGCCGGGCAGTGTTTTGTGCTGGCAGTGGCGGTGGAGCCGGAGGAGTTTGACGCCCTTCCCCCCGGCTGGGAGCCGGTGGGGCTGTCTTATTGGGAAGGCACGCCCGCTCAGCGGCTGGACCGGCTGATGCAGCAGATTCAGGCCCTGGAAACACAGCAGGAGCAGCTAACCCGAACCTTAAAGGAACTGGCGGCGGACGACCTCCTGCCTGCCCGGCTGACGGAACAGTACCGGGCAAAAAGCCAGCGGGAAAGCGCCCCTTGTGCAGTCACTCGGGAAACGGTGCTGCTGGAAGGCTGGATTCCAAAAAACAAACAGGGGAAGCTGGAAAAGTTGTTAAACCAAGCGGATCTGCCCTATGGGCTGGACTTCCGGGACCCTCTGCCGGAGGAATCCCCGCCCACTTTGCTGGAAAATTCCAAACCGGTGCGTCAGTTTGAAGGCATCACCAATATGTTCAGCGTCCCCAACTACCACGAAGGGGATCCAAACGGTGTAATGGCCCCCTGGTACTGGCTGATCTTCGGCATGATGATGGGGGACGTAGGTTACGGCGCCATGATGGTGGTGCTGATTCTGCTGGTGAAGAAGTTTATGAAGCTGGGGGAAGAAGGGGTCAAGCTGATGAATGTCATGCTGTACTCCTCCATCACCACCATGCTTTGCGGGGTGGTGTTCGGCAGCTATTTCGGCGAGACCTGGCAACCCCTGCTGTTCTCTCCCATGGAAGAGCCGGTGAATATGCTGCTTTTGACCCTGCTGGTAGGGGCGGCCCACATCTTTACCGGTCTGGGCGTGAAGATCTACCGCAACCTTCGACAGGGTAAGGTGCTGGACGCTTTGTTCGACCAGGTTTCCTGGATTTTGCTCCTTGCGGGGCTGGGGCTGCTGTTCCTTCCCGCCGCCCGGACGGCAGGCGGGGTGCTGGCTGTCACCGGCGCACTGCTTATCCTCTTTACTGCGGGCCGGGACCGAAAAGGCCTGGTTCGCAAGGCGGTAGGGGGACTGTCCGGGCTGTACGGCATCACCAGTTACCTCAGCGATATCCTTTCCTACTCCCGGATCTTGGCCTTGAGCCTGGCCACCGGGGTGGTGGGCATGGTGATGAATATGCTGGCGGGAATGATCCAGGGTTCGGTTATCGGCTGGGTCCTGTCCCTGGTCATTTATGCAGCAGGACACATCTTCAATCTGGCTCTCAGCCTGCTGAGCGCCTATGTCCACGATTGCCGGCTGCAATATATTGAATTTTACGGAAAATTTTATGAAGGGGGCGGGACCCTGTTCCGGCCCTTCTCCATCGACCCTCACTATCTTCGATTGAAAAAGGACGGAGGAAATTAAGATGACAGGATTGGCGATTGCGATTTTCGGCGCCGCTCTTTGCGCTGCCCTGGCGGGGTGCGGTTCCGCCATCGGTGTGATGGCGGCAGGCAAAGCGGCGGCGGGAGTCACCTCTCAGAAGCCGGATCTGTTCGGCAAGCTTTTGGTGCTCCAAGCCCTTCCCGGCACCCAGGGCATCTACGGCTTTTTGACTGCGATTTTGATTATGGTGCGGCTGGGACTGCTGGGAGGCAGCCCCCAGGACATTTCCGACACCGTAGGCTGGCAGTTTTTCTTTGCCGCCCTGCCCATGGGCCTGTGCGGGCTGATTTCCGGCATCGCCCAGGGGAAAACCGCCGTGGCGGCTATCCACCTCACCGGCAAGCAGCCGGACGCCGCCGGCAAGGGCATCACCATGACCGCCCTGGTGGAGACCTACGCCATTCTGGCGCTGCTGATTTCCATTTTGCTGGTGTTCAGCGTGACGGTGTAAGCAAAGGAGCGTCCAGATGGGTGTAGAAGCAATTTTGCAAAAGATTCAGCAGAAGTCCGACCAGGAATGCCGGGAGATTTTGGAAACGGCCCGGCAGCAGTCCCAGCAGCAGTCCCGGCAGGTACTGGAGCAGGCCCGGCGGCAGGCGCAGGACGCCATCTCTGCGGCCGAGAAACAGGCTCAGGCGTTTTTGCGGGGACAAACCCAGCAGCTTCGGCTGGAACGGAAGCGTGCCCTGCTGAACCAGAAAAAGGAGCTGCTGGAGCAGCTCAGGCAAAAGGGGCTGGAAGCCTTTGGGAAGCTGGAACCGGCGGTGTGGCACGCTTTGTATTTTCGACTGGTGAAAGAGCAGGCCATGACCGGCGCCGTCACCGTCTGCTGCACCCCGGAAACGGCAAAGCGGTATTCCCTGAAAGAAAACTGCCGTGTCTGGCAGAGCCAGAGCGGAGGACGGGCTTCCTATGCGCTGGATACCAAACATGGCCCGGATATGGGAATTTGGCTGGTGGGGGAGACCTACGACGTAGACCTCTCCGCCCAGGCTTTGCTGGAGCAGCTCTTAGAAGAGCAGGAAACAAAGCTGGCGGATTGTCTCTTTGAACAGAAGGCGGAAGAAACATGAAACAGCAACAGGTTTTTGGAGGCATCTCCTACGAATACGCCATCGGCTGCGTCCAGGCCGCTTCCCGCCCCCCTTTGACCAGGGAACAGTGGAACCGTTTTGCGGCCGTCGATTTTCCCCAGGCATTGGGATTGCTGCGGGAACTGGGTTATTCGGCTGGTTCCGACTTTTTGCAGGCGCTGGAGGAGGATTGGCAGAAAACGGCGGACTTCCTTCGGGAAATCTCTCCCCAGCCGGAGTTGACCCAGCTTCTGTTTTTTGAGGAAGACGCCTTAAACCTCAAACTCTACCGCAAGGCGGCTTTGGCAGGAATGGATATGGACAGGCTGCCGGTGCAGCAGGGAAGCTTGGAACCGGCTCTGCTTCGGGTTTGCGGCGAGAATAATGATTACTCCCTGCTGGGAGAGGAGCTGGAACAGGCTTTGGCCCCCTTGCAGGAAACGGAAGATCCCTGTCAGGTGAGCTGCATCATTGACAACGCCTTTTTCGCCCGGGCGAAATCCAAAGCCCGGCAGGGAAGGAGCCCTTCCCTGGAAGCGCTGTTGGAGCAGTACGGCCAGGGAAAAAACCGGCTCACTGCCTGGCGGCTGGAAAGGCTGGGGCTGTCCGTTTCGGAATATCCCTTTGCCTTTCTCCCCACCGAAGAACCACCTGAGGAAATTCCCCCTGAGCCTTCCCAAGAGGAACTGCTCCGGGAGGTGAATTCCGCCCTGGAGGCGGCGCTGGAACAGGCGGGCTGGGGCGATCCCATGGGGGTGCTGGCGGGGTACTTCCTGCAAAAGAAACTGGACCGCAAGGCTCTGGGGATTTTGCTCTGCGAAAAGAAAACGGCAGGAGGGAAAGCAGAATGAGGGCAGCTAAAACCGCCGCTGTCGGGAAACAGGAATCGGTGGCTTTGTTCCGGGCAGCCGGGATCTACACCGTAGCGGCCCAGACCCCTCAACAGGCCGGGCAGGCGGTGCGCCGGCTGGCGGAAAATGGCTGCCGGGTGATCTTTTTGGGGGAAAGTTTTGGAGAACCCCTTGCGCAGTTGTGTCAGGAATACCGCAGCCAGTCCTATCCGGTGATCCTTCTCATTCCGGAGCAGGGAGGCGGCGGTTACGGGAAAAAAGCGGCCCAGGCCAATCTGGAAAAGGCCATCGGCGCCGGCTTGGCAGATGAAACGGAAGAAGGCGGTGCCGGATGACAGAAAAAATCGTGGGACAAATTGAAAAAGTTGCGGGCCCCTTAATTGTGGCAAAGGGAATGGAAGGAATCTCTATGCATGAAGTGGTGCGGGTAGGAACCCAGCAGCTCATCGGGGAAGTAATTGAGCTGCGGGGAGATCGGGCCTCCGTGCAGGTGTATGAAGATACTCAGGGGGTGGGTCCTGGGGAACCGGTGGAAGCCACCGGGGAACCGTTGACGGTAGAGTTGGCGCCGGGGCTGATGGAAAGCATCTTTGACGGCATCCAGCGTCCCTTAACCGAGCTGTACCGGCGGGACGGGAACCGGATCCGAAAGGGGGCGGAGATTCCCAAGCTGAACCGGACTAAGCAGTGGGAGTTTGTCCCTGCTGCGCAGGTGGGGCAGGCCATTCAAGCCGGAGATGTGCTGGGCACGGTGCAGGAAACCCCGGCGGTGGTGCAGAAAATCATGGCGCCGCCCGGAGTGTCCGGAACCTTGGAGTGGCTGCATCAAGGCCCAGCCACCATTCTGGACCCCATTGCCCGAATCCGCACCCCGGAGGGCGGGGTGAAGGAGCTGCCCATGCTGCAAAAGTGGCCGGTGCGGCAGCGCCGCCCCTACGCCAAAAAGCTGCTGCCCAAAGAACCGATGGTCACGGGGCAGCGGGTCATTGATACTCTGTTTCCCATTGCCAAGGGAGGGATCGCCTGTGTGCCGGGTCCCTTTGGCTCCGGCAAAACAGTGGTGCAGCACCAACTGGCCAAGTGGGCGGACGCAGATATGATCGTTTATATCGGCTGCGGCGAGCGGGGCAATGAAATGACCGACGTGCTCCAGGAGTTTCCCCAGCTTTCCGATCCCCGCACCGGACTGCCCCTGATGAAGCGGACGGTGCTGATTGCAAACACTTCAGATATGCCGGTGGCGGCACGGGAAGCCTCCATCTACACCGGTATTACCATTGCGGAGTATTTCCGGGATATGGGCTGCCGGGTGGCGGTGATTGCCGATT
>CAZWNI010000037.1:0-10355 GCA_964635385.1 uncultured Oscillospiraceae bacterium | reverse complement strand
GCTGCATATTTTAATTCTGCTGACGGGTGTCGGGGATGTTCCGGAGTATTGCAGTTGGATGTAGAAGAAACCCAAGCCTTTACCTTCCGGCATGACTTGGGTTTCTCGACAGGCTGATCCCATTGCATTGCTTTCACAATACAATGGGACATAATTTATTTTGATATTTAATCGTTTTTCAACATATTATAATTCTTTACTGGAATTAGTTCTCCCGAGTTATCCGGTTTAACGTACTGCAAAAATTCGCTAATCAATCGTAGATTACCAGTCGTCGAAAAGGTTGTATTAAAAATCATTTTATAATGTACAACATCTCCCTGTGCCACCCCCTTTTCCACAAAAGCTGAAAACATTCCGGGATCAAAGGAAAAAAGGATTCTCCTGTTTGTGAATTGTTTCAAAACACCTGCACTATTTTTGGGCATCTTTTTAACCGGGGGCATCGAAGGAAGTTGTTTCAGACAAGACAGAAAAAAGGAAAATTGTTTTTCCTTTTCTTCAGTCCCCATATCCCTTTGAAAAAACAGATCAATTTCGCCTTTTAATTCCACCGTTTTCTGCTTTAATTCTCTGTTTAAGCGAGTATATAATTCTTGCTCTCTCTCCGAAAACGAAGGAGAACGCAACTCTGTTTCTGAAGTTTGAAAGTATTGTATTTCTTCCAACGACTGCTCCAATTCAGTCAATCTGACGCTTAATTTTTGATATTCCGGCGTATTGCAAAGCTCTGCTTTTCGCTTCTCCTGCCATGCTTTTTGCTCTTTATGGTACTGTAAAATCCAAGGAGCTGATTGTCCCATCTCCATGTATTCATTCTTAAGGTGATACAACAGTTCCATAAAGCTTTGTTTTAACGCAATTTCGTTGTAGGTATACGAATGACCAGAAAGATCTTTTTTCCTATTTGAAAAGGCAACACACCGCCACACCGGATAGCGAATGATGGCCCGGTCTGTAGGGTTTTGTACAGAATAGGTCATTCGTCTTAATGGTTGTTGACAATGGCCGCATCGCAACACGAAAAACACAGAAGTACTTCTTCTTTTTTTGCCGTTTTCTCCTTTGTTTTTTGATGTTTGGCAAAGCATGGCCTGGGCTTTTTCCCAATCCAAACGGGAAATAATCGGCGAATGATGATCCTTTACATAATATCGAGGTGCTTCTCCATGATTGACGGCGCAACGGTGATTCAAAAAATCCACGGTAATGGTTTTCTGCATTTCCACATCTCCCACATATTTTTCATTGCGAAGAACAGTATAGATACCGTCAGACCGCCAGGAGTTGCCTTGAACCGTCGTTTTTCTCATTTGATTGAGAGCTTGGGCAATGCTTCTACCGGAATCGCCTGCCAAAAACCGCTGGAAAATAAACCGTACGATTTCCGCCTGTTGTTCATTGATGATCCAATTTCCATTTTCGTCCCAATCGTATCCCAACATTCGGTTTAAGTTGACATGTGGTTTCCCGTTACGAAAATTTTTTTGAAAGGCCCATCGAATATTTTCAGAAATAGAACGGCTTTCCTCTTGTGCCAATGCGGAAAGGATTGTTAGAATCAATTCTCCTTTTGCATCTAGGGTATCAATGTTTTCTTTTTCAAAATAAATCCCCACTGAAGGAGAAAGCTGACGAAGCTGTCGAACGCAGTGAAGGGTGTCTACGGTATTGCGGGCAAAACGGGAAATGGATTTTGTAATAATGTAGTCTATCTTCCCCGCTGCCGCATCCTGCATCATTTGATTAAATGCCGTGCGCCGGGCACGAGATGTACCGGAAATCGCTTCATCAGCATAAATGCCAGCCAAGGACCAGTCTGGATTCTCCAAAATAAGATTGGTATAGAAACTTTTTTGTTTGCTATAAGAAGATTGCTGACTTTCATCTCCGGTAGATACCCGGCAGTAGGCGGCCACCCGCAAAGCACGATCTGCGGAAAGACCGCCTGTATTTTCCTGACTGCGTTTTTTAGCAGGAATCACCGATACCTTCCAACCCTGCTCCAAAACAGTTCGACTCATACGGTCCACGCCCCTTCCTGCATGGAATCTTCCATAATTCCCGGCCGATGATGATCAAACAAAATGACATCTCCTTCTCTCGTTACAACTAAACGGGTAAAAGTATCGTCAAACCAATGAATCCAAAAACGAAAACCGGAAAAAACGTGAATGGACAGAGCCAAAGGCTGTACTAAGTGTGCACACCATTCTTCCGGTTGAATGCTGTCCGGGAAAGACTGCTTCAAAAAAGAATCTAATTCTTCCCGTTTTGTATAGCCCTGCTCCATCTGTTCCCAATATGCTTCCCGCTGCTGCAAAACAGCTTCCAAACGTTTTTGTCGTTTCAGCAGGGTTTGCATATGCAGATGGTCAAAATTGGAAAAAATCACATTGGAGCCGGGCGCTTTTTCCCAATGGGAAATGGTACAGGATACGGCTTGGATCTGACGCTTCAACAGCGCCCGCTGGGTCTCCACCTGATCGGTTCGGCGCAGATGCGTCAAAGCTGCAGACAGGCGTGGAACAACCTGTCGGATACTTTTCTGGGGATAAGACATGGCCTGCCGCATCTGCTTCAAATCAGTTTCTGCTGAAAACAAAAATCGCAGCAATACTCCTTGAAAAAACATACGGTAAAGCATGGTTTCCGGCAGTGTTTCTCCACTGCAGGCGTTTACCCCATGGGAAAGCGCAGCGGTAGGACAATACCAAACCGGAGTGCGGCAGCGGGAACGGATCGTATAATAACGGCCGCAATGAGTGCAGACCAAACGCTGGGAAAAGGGATACCGTCTTCGGAGTGCAGCGTTTCGGGAATGAGCAAATCGTTGCTGCACCTGTTGAAATAATTCCCGGCTGACAATCGCCGGATGATGCGCTTCCACAAAGTATTTTGGCAATTCCCCTCGATTTTCCCGCAAAGTATCGGTATAAAAATTTACCTTATACTTTTTTTGCAGCAGCAAATCTCCGGAATACCGCTCTGTTTGCAGCATTCGGCTGATCTGTTCACCAGTCCAACCGATTTTCACTTCGTCCCGGCGTTCTCCCAATTTGGGAGGCGTCCCCTCCCGGATCCGTTTATGTTTCCGGCTCCAAATGGTGTCCGGAGGAGCAATGCCCTTTTGGTTCAAAGAGGCGGCAATGGATTGAAAGCTCTTGCCTAATGCGGCCTGCTCAAACACCCATTGTACTACCTTCGCCTGAGATTTCACAATTTCCACTTGAGGCAGCTGACTGGCCGAATCCTGTTTTGCCGCATAACGGTATCCATAGATAGGAAGATTTTTTGTTTTTTTTTTTTGATAATGCTTTTGAATCCCCCAACGGATATTTTCCGACAAAGAGCGGCTTTCTTCCTGGGCCAAAGCGGCCAATGCAGTAAGTACAAATTCATTGGTGTAATAGGCGGTGTCCAGATGTTCTGTCTCAAAATAAATGGTAGTTCCCCCCTCTCGCAGAGCGGAAAGAGCTTCCATAAAGTCTTGCGTATTTCGTGCAAACCGGGAGATGGATTTGCAAAAGATTCGCTGTATCTTTCCCTCACGGCAGTGACGCAGAAGCCGGCGAAATCCCACCCGTTTCTGCTGCGAGGTAGCAGACAGCCCATAATCGGAATAGATTCCCACCGGCTCCCATTCCGGGTGCTGTGAAAAAAGCTGGGTAAAGTACTCTTCCTGCCTTTGGTACGAGTCCTCCTGCCGCCAGGAATCCGTAGACACCCGAATGTAAGCCGCTACCCGCAAAGAGCAGTCTCCCGTTATCTGCTTTGAACACACTGAAAAAGAATGCGGCAACGGAGAGGTAAACAAGCTGCCTTCTGCCAAGGCGGAAAAGATAGGTTGTTGGTTCATGATGATTTGACTCCTTTCTATCGTTTCAGGCAATATATTTTCCTGAAAGCAGCTTGTCGAAAAAGATTTTTGATGTTTCCGGATTGACCCACCCTCGGCTCTACGCCGTTGGGCGGACGGATTCCAGTTCATTGTTTCTGCGGCTTTTTTGCAACAATAAGGCATAAGAAAGAGTTTTTGAAATAAAACAATTTCTATGCAGGGGCTTTGCCCCAGAATCCACTGTGTGGGATTCGAATCCACTGCGTGGGATTCGACCCCACCAGCCTTTGAAAAGGCTGGACCTAAACTTTACTTTTTCTACCGCCTGTCCGCTTTGACAAAGGGGGCAGGGTTGGACTATAATGACAGCAAAGGCCGCCGGCCAATACCGAAGAAGGAGGGAGATTATGGCAGCCACATCAAAACCGCCCCTGCGCTGGCGCAATTTCACAGGCCATCTGCACACCATACGCAACCACAAGCGGCTGGTGCGTTCCCTCTGCTTCCGGGCGGGAATGTATAAGCAGGGGCTGCTCCACGACTTGAGCAAATATTCCCCGGTGGAATTTTGGGCCGGCGTGCGGTACTATCAAAACGGCTCCCGTTCCCCCAACGCCGCCCAGCGGGAACGATTGGGTTACTCGCCGGCCTGGCTCCATCACAAAGGGCGGAACAAGCATCACCTGGAATACTGGATCGACTACGACATGAACCACCTTCAGCCCATGGCGGGGTGTGAAATGCCTCTGCGGTATGTGGCGGAGATGACCTTTGACCGCATTGCCGCCTGCAAGAACTACCACGGCGACGCCTACACCGACGCCGACGCCTGGGAATACTACTGCCGCTCCCGCAGCCATTACCTTCTCCACCCCAACACCCAGGCCTTGCTGGAGGAATTTTTATTGCTGCTGAAAGACCAGGGAGAAGAAGCGATCATCCGGGAAATCCGGAAACGGCTTGGACAAGAAAAACAGAAACCCGCCAAATGACGTTGTTTGGAACCAGCCCCTGTCGGAAAATTGCCGGCAGGGGATTTTTCTGTTTTATCCCCTTCCGCCGATTCGATGGTGATTTTTCCGCCGGCAATCTTCAAACCGTTATCGTTGTGACAGCTTCCAAATTTTTCCTGTAAAGATTGTATAATAATCCCAATAACGAATTGTTTACCATTCCGAATTTGTATAAATTGCGTGAAATTTCCCTTTGGATATGGTATACTAGAAAAGACAAGGAAACCCCTGCGCAAAACAGGACATTTGCGCTGATACAGAAATTTGCAACGGAAAGGATGCTGAACAATGAGCATGGTAACCATTCAGGGGAAAGGCGTGTTTGGAGGCGTTGCCATCGGCCGCATTTCTTTTTACTCCCGGGAAGAGCTGGTGGTAAAGCGCCGCCACATCGAGGACCCCCAAGCGGAATTGGAGCGGCTGGCGCAGGCGAAAACGGCCACCTTGCAGGAACTGCAGGGCCTGTACGAAAAAGCCCGGAAGGAAGTGGGGGAAGCCAGTGCGGCTGTGTTTGAGATTCACCAGATGATGGTGGAGGACGAAGACTACAACGAATCCATTGCCAACATCATCAACTCCCAAAAACTCAATGCGGAGTACGCCGTGGCCACCACCGCCGATCATTTTGCCCAGATGTTCTCCTCCATGGACGACGACTATATGCGGGAACGGGCGGCGGACGTCCACGATGTGTCCGACCGTCTGCTGAAAAATCTGATGAACAAATCCGGCGGCATCACCTCCGGGGAGGAAAAGGTTATCCTCTGCGCCGACGATCTGGCTCCCAGTGAAACCGTGCAGTTGGACAAGGACAGCGTCATGGCCTTTGCCACCTGCTACGGCTCCACCAACTCCCACACCGCTATCCTGGCCCGGACGATGAACATTCCGGCGATCATCGGTTTAGGGGAAGCCCTGACAGGGGAATACGACGGCAAAATGGGCATTGTGGACGGCTTTACCGGCACCCTGTACATTGAGCCGGACGACGTCACCCTGGCCAAAATGCAGAAAAAACAGGCGGAGGACCTGCGGAAGAAAAAACTGCTCCAGGAACTGAAGGGAAAAGACAACATCTCCAAAGACGGCCAGCACGTCAACGTGTTTGCCAACATCGGCAGTCCCCAGGACATGGGCGCTGTGCTGATGAATGACGCCGGAGGGGTGGGGCTGTTCCGCAGTGAGTTTTTGTATCTGGAAAGCGAGAATTATCCCACAGAAGAAGCCCAATTTGCCGCTTACCGCACCGTACTGGAAAGCATGGGAGGCAAGAAGGTGGTTATCCGCACCCTGGACATCGGCGCAGACAAGCAAATTGATTACTTCAAGCTGGACAAGGAAGAAAATCCCGCTTTGGGCTACCGGGCCATTCGGATCTGCCTCACCCAACCGGACATCTTCAAGACCCAGCTTCGGGCGCTGATGCGGGCGTCGGCGTACGGCAACCTCTCCATTATGTTCCCCATGATCATTTCGGTCAGCGAAGTGCATCAGGTGAAAAAGATGCTGGAAACGGTCAAAGCGGAACTGAAGGCCGAAGGGATTCCCTACAAAGACGATGTGGAAATCGGCATTATGATTGAAACCCCCGCCAGCGTAATCATCAGCGACGAGCTGGCCAAGGAGGTGGATTTCTTCAGCATCGGCACCAACGACCTGACCCAGTATACCCTGGCCTGCGACCGGCAGAACCCCAAACTGGAGCCTTTCTGCGACACCCACCACCCCGCCATTCTTCGAATGATCAAAATGGCGGCGGACAACGCCCACAAAAACGGCTGTTGGATTGGCATTTGCGGCGAGCTGGGGGCTGACACCAGCTTAACCGAAGTGTTCCTGGCCATGGGCATCGACGAGCTCAGCGTCTCTCCCGGCATGGTACTGCCGGTGCGGGACCAAATCATCAACAGTTCCGTGAAAGGCCGGGAGGAAGAAATCCTCAAAGCGGCTGGCGTACTGTAAGTATCATTCGATGGGAGGAAGTCCTTTGGGCTTCCTCCTTTTTCTTCGGCCATTGGCAACGGAGATGTGAAAAAAATCAAAAACGCCGGAGACTGTTTTTCCTTTGCACCGTTTTTCTCCCACTTCCTTCCAAGTATATCCCTCTGGTTTTCTCAAATACTACAGCAAAATAAAACCGGAAAAGGAGCGAATTGGTACTATGAAGGCAACGGGAATTGTCCGCCGAATCGACGATTTGGGGCGGGTGGTTATCCCCAAGGAGATCCGCCGCACCCTGCGCATTCGAGAGGGCGACGCATTGGAAATTTACACCTCTGCTTCCGGCGAGGTGATCTTCAAAAAATATTCCCCGGTGGGAGAACTGGGGGAATTTGCCGGGGTGTACGCCGATGTGCTGAACAAAGCCAGCGGACGCCCGGTTATGGTCTGCGACAAAGATCATGTGGTGGCGGTAGCGGGGCTTCCCAAACGGGAGCTGTTGGATCGCCGGGTCAGCCATGGAATGGATCTTCTGTTGGCCCGCCGGGGGGTTTTACAGGGAGATGAAGAACAGGAATTTCATCCGGTGGAAGGAATGGAGCAGGTAGCCAGCGCCTGCTACCCCATTATCTCCTCCTCAGATTGCTGTGGTGCGATTATGTATCTCTCCGATCACGGGAAAAATCCGGTCAATCTTTCCCAAACCAAATTATTGGAAACGGCGGCGGGCTTTTTGGGCCGGGTGATGGAATCCTGAGCCGGTACCAACGCCGGGGGATCTTGGTGTTTTGCAGTTTGGTGCTGGGATTTACCTTGCTGTACCTGCGGATTGCCTGGCTGGCCTCCACTCCTTTTTATGCCGAAACCGCCCAAAGCCAAAGCCGTTACACCCTGACGCTGACCCAAGGGCGGGGCACGATCTACGACTGCAACGGCAACCGGCTGGTCAATGCAGAAAGCGGTTATCTGGCCGCCGTTATGCCCAGCCAGGAAAACTTTGCCGCCGTGGCTTCCCATGCAGTCAAGCTGTCACGGCAGGACCTGGAACAGCTATGGGAGCAGGGAACGCCCTGTGTAGTCCAGGTGGACGGGGAGTTTGACAGCCCCGACACCTGGATCTACCAGGTTCCCATTCGATATGGGGAGCACCAGCTAGCCCAGCATGTGGTGGGCTATACCAATGCCTCCGGCGAGGGCGTTGCCGGTGTAGAACGGGGCTACGAATCCCTGCTGGCCTCGGAAGACGGCG
This sequence comes from uncultured Oscillospiraceae bacterium, assembly GCA_964635385.1. Classification (GTDB taxonomy): domain Bacteria; phylum Bacillota; class Clostridia; order Oscillospirales; family Ruminococcaceae; genus Egerieicola. The sequence continues at coordinate 2,311 of CAZWNI010000037.1, read as the reverse complement.
GCCTTTCCCTCACCTTTACCGTTGACGCCCTTGGCCGTGGGGTTTCCTTGGAGGAAGCCACAGGCAAGCTGGACAACTCCGCCGGCGTGGTTTTGACCTTGGATCAGGAGATCCAGCAAATCTGCGAAACCGTGGGGGAACAATATCTGGAACAGGGCGCTATCGTGGTTATGGAGGCGGCTACCGGCAAACTGCGAGGGGTGGCGTCCTTCCCCAGCTACTCCACCGATGCGCTGGCGGAGGCGGTAGCCGACGAAGAGAACACCCCCCTGATCAACCGGGCGTTTCAGGCTTACGCCGTGGGCAGCGTCTTTAAGATCGTCACTGCGGCGGCCGCTTTAGAACAAGGAATTTCCTCGGACTTCACCTACAACTGCACCGGCTCCATTACCGTGGACGGCACCACCTTCCGCTGCCACTACCTGGCCGGCCACGGAGTGCTGGATCTGAAAGGGGCCCTCATGGAAAGCTGCAACCCCTACTTTATCGCCCTGAGCCAGCAACTGGATACCACCCGCCTTTGGCAGCTCGCCTGCGGCCTTAGCTTTGGGTGCAGTGCGGAACTGGGAGACAATCTGATCACCGCTTCCGGCACACTGCCCGACCCAGATGAACTGGAAAATTCCGGGGTCATGTCCAATTTCAGCTTTGGCCAAGGGGCATTGACGGCTACGCCGGTGCAGTTGGCGGTGATGGTAAGCTGCGTAGTCAACGGCGGATTGGCCCCTTCCCCCAGCCTGGTGGAAGGCACCACCCAAAACGGCGCCGATCTGGACACCCAGCGAATCACCCCCCAGCTCACCCAGGTCATGAGCCAGGAGACGGCCTCCATTCTCAAAGAAGATCTCCTGGCCTGCGTCATGGAGCAATCAGACCAAAACGCCGCCGCTCCCAACGGGGAATATGTAGCAGGGGGAAAAACCGGCACCGCCCAAACCGGACAGATAGATGAAAACGGGGAAGAATACAACAACGGCTGGTTTGCCGGATTTTTCAACGCCGGCGGCACCGACTACACCGTCGTGGTTTTAAGCCAGCAGGCGGAGAGCGGCAACGCCGACGCCGCCCCGGTGTTCCGGGAAATCGCCCTGGAAATGACCGCAATCTATCAAAGCCAGGCTTAAATTGTGAACAGCCTTTGAACCTGTTTGTCTTTTTGTTAAGTTTGTTCTCCCTTTGTAAACTTTAGCACTCTACCCTTGACAGTGCTAATTTTCAGGACTATACTAAAGTCAGAACCTAAGAAACAGGGCAAAACCCCAGAGCTGAGGGTTCTAAAACCAGTTACAGGCAAGGTAAGATAGAGAACAAGGAATGGAGGAATGACCTATGTTACCTAGCATTTTTGGAGAAGATTTGTTTGACGATTTTATGGACTTTCCTTTCCGCACCGCTCGCAGCTATCAAAATGCTCACGGTTTGATGCAGACCGATATTCGGGAAACCAAGGAGGGCTACGAACTGGAGGTGGAGCTTCCCGGTTTTGACAAGAAGGACATCAACCTGGAGCTGAAAGACGGTTACTTGACAATCAAGGCCCATCGGAGTGAAGAAAAGGAAGATAAGCGGCGCCATTACCTGCGCAAGGAGCGGTTCACCGGCAGTTGCAGCCGGAGCTTCTATGTAGGCGGCCATGTGCAGGAGACCGATGTCCACGCCAAATTCGACAACGGCATCTTGAAGCTGACCTTCCCCAAAGAAGAACCCAAACAACTCAGCAGCGGTACTAACATCGCCATTGAGTAATCTTCAATAAACCGCAGCCGGAGCTTTCCCGCCAAACGGAAGGCTCCGGCTGTTTTTTCTCTTTCTTTTTCAAAGAATAATCCCCCCGTTTTCGGTCATACTATTCCCGGAAGGGAGAGATTGCATTGAATCAGCGTTTTACGGCCCAATTTTCCAAAACGCAGCAAGCCCAGGAAGCAGCCGGCCTGGTGAAAGCTCATTTTCAGAATAGCCAGGTGCGGCTTTGGCAATCCAATACCGCTTCAGCCCCACACTACACCATGCCCATGCAGGAAACCTTAGGCGGCGGCATCAGCAACGGCACCCTTTACAGTCCCGGCAGCTTTCTTCCCTGGGAAAGCCACCCCATCAATCTTACTGCGGAACTTCCCCCTCACCGGAAGCAGGAATGGCAGGATATGATGCTGCGGCTGGGCGGCAAATTGATGTAAGTGAAGCAGAAAAGATCCCCCTGAAAATCAGGGGGATCAGACTGTAGAAAAAGCGAAGTTTAGGTCAGAAACACGCCGGAGGCTTGTTTCGTCTTTCTCAAAGGCTGGTGGGGGTACGAATCCCACACAGTGGA
>CAZWNI010000036.1:0-10688 GCA_964635385.1 uncultured Oscillospiraceae bacterium | reverse complement strand
GCGCAATGTCCGGCCGGTCAGTTTGCTCTGCAAAAGAGAGGGGGCCCATCAAATGTTTTTCGGTACAATATAAAGAAAGTATATTACGTTCAGGGAGGGAATCTTCGTGAAACTTATTTATGCCATTATCAGCGACGACGATGCAAAATCAGTGACCCGCGAGCTGAACCAGGAAGGATATTACGCCACCCGGCTTTCCAGCAGCGGCAGCTTTCTCCGCAGCGGAAACACCACCCTGATGATCTGTACCGAGGACGAGTTGGTGGACCGGGCCATTGCCATCATCAAGGAAAACAGCTGCGAGCGCAAAATTCTGGCGCCGGACTACCTGTCCATGTCCGCCCCGGAGCTGTCGATTCCCGTTCCGGTGGAAGTGACGGTAGGGGGCGCCACCATTATGGTGGTCAACGTAGAACGGTTTGAGAAAGCGTGATGGAACTGCTGGGAAATGAAAAGGCTCTGGGACGGCTGCAAAAGATGGTGGATTCCGGCCGGATCGGCCACGGCTATCTGTTTACCGGGGCAGAAGGCACCGGCAAACGCACCTTAGCCCGATGGTTTGCCAAGGCCATTCTCTGCACCGGGGAATATCCTCCCTGCGGGGAATGTCCTGCCTGCCGGAAGATGGAGCGGCTCTCCCACCCGGATTACAAGGAGTATGTGGGAGAAAACCGGGCGCGATCCTTTCCGGTGGAGACGGTGCGCCAGATCCGCCAGGACTGTGCCGTCCTCCCCAACGAAGGCAAAAAGAAAATTTATTGCCTGAGCAATGTGCAGAATATGACTACCGAAGGATTAAACGCCTTCCTGAAAACACTGGAAGAACCCCCGGCTCACAGTATATTTTTGCTGCTCTGTCCCAGCGCCACCCAGCTTCCGGAAACGGTGCGCAGCCGTTTGGTACAGATTCCGTTGCAGCCGTTGTCCTGGGAGCAGGTGGAACAAATCACAGCCAGTGCCCTGCCGGAAACCGATCCCCAGCTTTGCCGTCAGGCGGCCCTGCTCAGCGACGGCAGCGCCGGATTAGCCATGAAGCTGGTGCAGGAAGAAGAATTCGGGCGGCGGGCCAAACAGGCCCAAACCATCTGCCAGAGCCTCCTCCATCGCCAGGAATACCACCTGGCCCAGGTGCTGGCGGAGCTGGAAAAGGACGGGGAAGGATTGTTGCAGGTGTTGCAGCTCACCCAGCGCTTCCTGCGTATCCAGTTGGAGCAGTCCTCCCCGGCCCTGTCCCAAAAACAGAAGATCCGGGTGCTGGAACGGTTGGAGCAGGCTCGGCTGCGGCTGTCCGGCAACGCCCACAAAGGGCTCACCGGCGCCTGGCTGGCCATTCAGTTGATGGAAGCGGTGTCCATACCGGAAAGCAGGCAATCATCTCAATAAACAGAAAGGGAAACTATGGTTGAAATTATTGCAGTGAACTTTCGGAATTCCCCGAAAAGCTATTATTTTTCTCCCGGCGAGGAACAGTTTCGCATTGGCGACCGAGTAATCGTGGAAACTGCCCGGGGCCAGGAATGCGGCAAGGTCTGCCAGGCGAACCGGGAGGTGCCGGAGGAGAACATCAACGGCACACTAAAGCCGGTACTCCGCCGTGCCACCCAAAAAGATCTGGAAAAGGTGGAGCAAAACCACAAAAAGGAACAGGACGCCTTTCAGATCGCCAAGCAGAAAATCGCCCTGCACAAGCTGAAAATGAAGCTGGTGGGGGTGGAGTACGCCTTTGACGACAGCAAGATTTTGTTTTTCTTCACCGCCGACGGCCGGGTGGATTTCCGGGAATTGGTCAAGGATTTGGCGGGCGTGTTCCACACCCGGATTGAATTGCGGCAAATCGGGGTTCGGGACGAAGCCAAGCTGCTTGGAGGATTGGGCATCTGCGGCCGTCCCTTCTGCTGTGCTTCCTTTTTAGGAGATTTCCAGCCGGTGTCCATTAAAATGGCAAAAGAGCAGGCTCTTTCCCTGAATCCCACCAAGATTTCAGGCACCTGCGGCCGGTTGATGTGCTGCTTAAAGTACGAGCAGTCGGTATACGATGAACTTATCCACCTAACCCCCAAAGTAGGGGCCATGGTGGACACCCCGGAAGGACGGGGACGGGTGGTAGAAGCCAATGTCCTTACCGGCAACCTGAAAGTGCGGCTGGAGGAGGACCCTGCCGACACCCCGCCCAAGCCCTTTCACCGGAACGAAGTCGCTCCTGCCGGAAAAGGCGCTCCTGTCGTCCGTCCCAAGCCGGACCCCCAGGAGACGGAAGAAATCAACCTGGAGGCCGCCCGTCAGCAGGAAGTGAGCCGGAAGAGCATCAAAGCGCCCGGCGGACGGAAAAACCTCAAGACGGCAGACGGCGAAGGAGAGAAAAAACAAGCCAGGCAGCCCTCCAAAAAGGAAAGTGGCAAAAAGCAGCCTGCCGGAGGAAAGCAGGGCAAACCGGGCCAGAAGCGTTCCGCCCTTCCCAACCGCCGCAACACCGGCAAGCCAAAGGGAAAGCGGCCACGGAACAGCGCACCCAAAGAAGGATAAAGCAAAAGGCAGCAGACTGAGATGATATGCTCCCCTTTATGAGAGACAGTGAAACAATACTGTCAAGCATGGAGGGAACCTATCAATCTACCGGTCTGCTGCCCTGTTATTTTATCCCAATTAGTCGATGAAATCCTTCAGTTTCTTACTGCGGCTGGGGTGACGGAGCTTCCGCAATGCCTTGGCTTCGATCTGACGAATCCGTTCTCTGGTGACGTCAAATTCTTTGCCCACCTCTTCCAAGGTTCGGCTGCGTCCATCTTCCAGACCGAAACGCAGGCGGAGCACCTTATTTTCCCGCTCGGTCAAAGTGGAGAGCACCTCGTCCAACTGCTCCTTCAACAGGGCATTGGAAGCGGCGTCGGCGGGAGCGGGGGCGTCGTCATCGGGGATAAAGTCTCCCAGGTGGCTGTCCTCCTCCTCGCCGATGGGGGTTTCCAGGCTCACCGGCTCTTGGGCGGAGCGGAGAATCTCCCGCACCTTATCGGCGGGCATATTCAGTTTTTCCGCAATCTCTTCCGCACTGGCTTCGTGGCCGTTCTGGTGGAGCAACTGGCTGGACACCTTTTTCACCTTATTGATGGTTTCCACCATATGCACCGGAATCCGAATGGTCCGGGCCTGGTCGGCAATGGCGCGGGTAATGGCCTGGCGAATCCACCAGGTGGCATAGGTGGAGAACTTATAGCCCTTGGTGTAGTCAAACTTTTCCACCGCCTTAATCAGGCCCAGGTTGCCTTCCTGAATCAGATCCAGAAACTGCATTCCCCTGCCCACATACCGTTTGGCAATGCTGACAACCAGACGGAGGTTGGCTTCGCTGAGCCGTTTTTTGGCTTCCACATCACCATTCTTCATTCGGGTAGCCAACTCAATTTCTTCTTCCGCCGTAAGCAGCGGAACCCGGCCGATCTCCTTCAGGTACACCTTCACCGGGTCATCAATGTTGACCCCTTCCGCTACCAGGCTGTTTTCAATTTCTTCCGGCTCCACCGCTTCGCCAGCCAGATCTTCGTCCTGTTCGGCAGCGTAATCGTCTACGATCTCGACACGATTGTTGCTCAGGTTTTCATACAAAGCTTCGATCTGCTCCACATCGTAGTCCATATCGGTAAGAAAATCATTGATCTCCTTGGCGGAGAGCCTGCCGGTGGACTTGCCCTTTTCCAACAGATCGTTTATGGTCATTTTACTGCGTTCTGCCATTGTAAATTCCTCCCCATAGGCTGCTCCCTTATTTGGTGCGGCCTAAGTTTTACCTTTCCCTTGCATTGGCCGGCCGCAGACGCGGCATCTTTAGTTTCCGCCGCCAGGGCGGCCTTATCCCTGCAAGAAACTGTCTTTAGCGGCGCTTCTGCGCTTTTTCCCGGCGAAGCTGCTCCCACTGCCGGGCCGTGAGCTGCCGAATGTCCTCGCCGGACAAACGGCTGTGGTATTCCCGCAAAGTTTGGATACAGCCGGAAAGCTGCTCCTGGGTCTGGGTAAGCTGTTTGCCCTGGGCCATCATACGGGCAATGCTGGAACACTGCTCGCTGTCAAAGGTCTGGTGAAACAGTCCCAGGCCGATGTTCTCCCCTTGATGATAGCCTTCCAGCAGGCGCTGGTACACCCGCCGATTAAAGGCGGACACAAAATATTCCGGCGGCAGCTTTTCCTCGGTTTTAGGAATCTCCGCCGGAAATTCCATTAAATAGGCAATGATCTCTTCCTCCGCCCGAACCTGTTTGGGAAACCGGGCCTTTTCCGGATTCACCGGGTCCCGATTCACCGCCTGGGAACCTGCCACTTTCCGGAACAACTGCTGCTGTTGGCGGCGGCTGCGGCTGCTCCGGGCGGCTTCCACCGTATTTCGGACGGTGTCCACCCCCAGATCCAACTGCTTGGCGATCCGGCTGAGGTAAATTTCCCGTTCGTCCTGCCGTTCCACCTCAGCCAACAGGGCGGCACTGCGCCGAAGGTATTCAATTTTGCCGTTGGAGGTTGTGATGTCGTATTGGCGGAGCAGTTCCTCCAACTGGTAATCCATGACATTTTCCGACTGCTCCAGCAACACCCCGAACCTGGCGGCGCCGAATTTTTTAATGTACTCGTCCGGGTCTTTCGCCCCTTCCATCTTTAGTATCCGGCTGGTCAGCCCGGCCTGGCTGAGAATGTTCATGGCACGGCGGGTGGCGGCTTGGCCGGGGCCGTCGGAATCGTAGGCGATAATAATCTCATCGGCGATTCCCGCCATCAGCCTGGCCTGCTCTGCCGTCAGGGCGGTGCCGCAGGTGGCCACAGCGTTTTCAAAGCCTGCCGCATGAACGGCGATGGTGTCCATATAGCCTTCGGTGAGGATCAGCTTCCGCTTTCCCGCCGCTTTGGCAAAGCCGAAAGCAAAAAGATTGCGGCTTTTTTTATACACCACGGTGTCGTTGGTATTCAAATACTTGGGTTTGCTGTCGTCCAGCACCCGGCCGCCGAACGCAATGACATTCCCCCGAATGTCGATGATGGGAAACATCACCCGATTGCGGAAGCTGTCGTACAATCCGCCTTTCCGGCCACGCCTCACCACATCTGCCGCCACAAGCTCCTGTTCGGTGTAACCCTTCCCCAGCAGGTAATTTTTCAGGTTATCCCACCCAGGCAAAGCGTAGCCCAGGCCGAAACGACGAATGGCGGCAGGGCGGAGCTGGCGGCTTTTCAGGTAGTCCAGCCCCGGCCGCCCCTCCGGCTTGGACAGATTATCGAAAAAATACCGGGCCGCCAACCGGTTGATTTCCAGCACCCGGTTGCGCAGCCGCAGGGCCTGGTCGTCCTGGCCGTCCTCCGGCACTGTCATGCCCTGCATCTGAGCCAGGAAACGAATGGCGTCGGGGTAATCCAGATTCTCCGCCTTCATCACAAAGGAGATGGCGTCTCCCCCTGCCCCGCAGCCAAAACAGTAAAAGGATTGGTTTTCCGGGTAAATGACAAAGGACGGGGTTTTTTCCCGGTGGAAGGGGCAGAGACACTTCAAATTCCGCCCCGCCCGTTTCACCAGGGCGTAGCGCCCTACCAGCTCTTCCAAATCGCACTGCTGCAAAAGCTGTTCCACAAAACTTCTGGGAATGGACATTCCGGCTCCCTCCTTTGCCTTGTATCTTTCTTCAAACCCGTTCTATATACTATTATACAAGACGCAACCGGAAAAACCTTTTTTCGCCCAAAAATTTTTTGGTTTTACCAGAAATTGGAACTCAATTCCAGCATTAGGGCATATCGGCGTACAGCTTCTGGGTCACTTCAGGGGACAGTTTCCCGTTGGACTGTTCGGTGAGAGCCTTGGAAAAGGCTTCCATTCGATCCCCTCGGATTCGGAGAAAGAGGGTGACTTTGTCCTCGAACCGGCTGTCCCGGGTTTCGATCTTGTATTGGGGCAGCAGATAACTCACCGAGCCGTAGCTGCCGTAGTCCAAAGTCAGGGTAAAGTCCAGGCAGGGCGCCATATGCAGCCGATGGGAAGCGTCCACCGCAATTTTTGCGGTGTGGGCATACGCCCGGACCAGTCCCCCCGCCCCCAACAGGACACCTCCAAAATACCGGGTGCAGACCAGCGCCACATCGGTGAGCCCTTCCCGCTCCAGCACCTCCAGCGCCGGGCGTCCGGCAGTGCCTTGAGGTTCCCCGTCGTCGCTGCACCGTTTTATTTCCGGCAGGCCGTCTTTGGCCCGGATAATGTAGGCGTAAACATTATGAGTAGCGTCCCAATGCTGTTTGCGCTTGGCTTCGATAAAAGCCAGGGCTTCCTCCTCGGTCTGCACCGGGACGATGGCTCCCAGAAACCGGCTTTTCTGCTGGACAAATTCATCTTCCGCCGGGGCGGCGATGGTTTGGTACATCATATTCCTTTTCCCCCGAAAACAAAGGCGATACGAGGGTTCTCGTATCGTCCTTGGAAAACCGCAGTGCGGCTTATTTCATGTTGTAACGCTTCTTGAAGCGGTCCACCCGTCCGCCGGTGTCCACCAGCTTCTGACGACCGGTGAAGAAAGGATGGCACTTGGAACAAACTTCCACTTTGATGTTTTCCTTGGTAGAACCAGTCTCAATCACGTTGCCGCAGGCACAGGTGATGGTGGTGTGGTAATACGTCGGATGAATTCCCTGTTTCATATTGACACTCCTCAAACATTACTTATTCTCCACCATCTTTGTGGTGGTAAGAATTTTGCGGAAGGGCCGATCCATAGCGACAGCCCTACGAATTGACATTATAGCACATCTGTGTCAAAAGCGCAAGAGGAAAATTTTAGTTTTTTGCATTTTTAAATTTCAGAAAAACAAAAGAGAAACCCGGTCTGAAAAAACCAGACCGGGTCAGCTTGGGTTCAGTGATTTGGGGACGGGTCAAAGGGAACCGTAAAATCGGTGACAATCTGCCGGGCGGCACAGGCGGGAGAATACACAAAGCGGTCCATGTGGCTGCCCTGGAAAAAGTAATGGGGCGGCTGTTTGGGATAGGCGGCCTGGAAGCTGTCCACTAAAATCAGCTTCACCTTCATCTTTTCGGGAATCAGGCTTTTGATATACACGCTGGCCTGCTGTCCCGCTTCCACCCCGGGACGGCTTTCCGCCAGACCCGCCAGGTTGGGGGTGAGCTCCACAAAAATGCCGTAGTTTTCAATGGAGCGGACGATCCCTGCCACCGTCTGGCCGGGGGAAAAGGCGGCGGCGTTCTCCTCCCAGGTGCCAAGCAGTTCCTTATGGGTGAGGCAGAGCTTTCCCTCGTGGTCAAAGCCCCGAACCACCGCCAGAATGTCCTGCCCCACCCAAAAGCGGTCGGAGGGGTGGGAGATCCGGGAAACCGAAATGGCATCGATGGGAATCAGGCTGACAATGCCGCAGCCTACGTCCACAAAAGCCCCAAAGGGCTCCAGGTGGGTGACTTTGGCGGGGATCACATCCCCTTGGGAGAGGTGGCTGAGATAGTCTTCCATACAATGCTGCTGGACGGTGCGTCGGCTGAGCACCGCCACCGGTTCTCCGGCATGGGTTTTGGTCATTCCGGTGACCGCAAAGCACACCGGCTTGTTCACTCTGGAAAGAATGGCAATATCCCGCACCGTCCCTTCCCGGATTCCCAGGGCGCACTCTTCTTTTGGAATAATGCCCCGCATACTCCCCAGCTCCACAATGAGATTATGGGCAGAATCACACATCACGGCCCGCGCCTCCAAGATTTTCGGCTGGCCCACTGCCTGAAATATCTGTTGGCGGCTGAGCCCTGCCGCCGTGGTGCGCATTCCTTCCGGCAAATAATCCGACATCCTATGACCTCCTTGGTTTTTTCTTCAAGGAAAGTATATGCAGTCCAAAGGCAATTTAGACGGAGGAATCCAATTCTTCGGAAAAACGCCGGTACGCAAAGGCGCACAAGCCAGTTCCTGGCCCGTGCGCCGCAATGACCGATTTATCTGTTACCGCTGCTCCAGCGGAATATAGGGACGGCTCTTCGCCATAGATTTATAGGCGGGACGCATGATCCGCCGGTTGGTAAACATCTCTTCCATCCGGTGCGCCGACCAGCCTGCCATTCGAGAGCAGGCAAAGAGAGGGGTAAGCAAATCTTCCGGAATCCGCAGCATACGATACACCAGGCCGGAGTACAAATCCACGTTGGCGCAGATGGGTTTGCTGGTTCCCTTTACCTTCTTCATCAGCTCCGGCGTCAGGGTTTCAATGGCTTCCAGCAGATGGAATTCCCGCTCAAACTCCGTGCCCATGGCCATTTTTTTGGCGTTCTGCTTGAGAATCTTCGCCCGAGGATCGCTGAGGGTGTAGACGGCGTGGCCCATGCCATAGACCAGGCCGGTGCCGTCCCCTGCCTGCTTTTGAATGACTTTGGTAAGCAGGTCTGCCACCTGGTCCATATCCTCCCAGTTTTGCAGGTTATTCTTAAAGTATTCCAACTGGTGAATGCACTTGATGTTGGCGCCGCCGTGACGGAAGCCCTTCAAAGAGCCGATTGCTCCGGCGTAGGCAGAATAACAGTCGGTCCCGGAACTGGTGAGACAGCGGCAGGTAAACGTGGAGTTGTTTCCGCCGCCGTGTTCCGCATGTAAGATCAGGCAGATGTCCAATAGTTTGGCCTCTTCATCGGTGAACTGCCGGTTTGGCCGCAAAAGGCTCAATATGCTTTCGGCGGTGGACTGTTCCGGCACCGAGGGATGCAGGATCATGGATTGATGTTCAAAATGGCTGATCTTCACCTGGTACGCCTTCACCATAATATTGGGCAGCCGGGCAATGAGCTTCAACGCTTTGACCACTTCGCTTTCCATGGTCAGATCCTCCGCCAAATCGTCGAAAGAATACAACGCCAGCACACTCCGGGCCAGCTTATTCATAATGTTGTTGGAAGGCGCTTTCAGGATCATATCCTCAAAGAAGGTAGGCGGAATGTCCCGGAATTTGCCCATAAGCACCATAAACCGCTTCAATTCCTCCCGGGTGGGCAGTTGGCCGAAGAGCAGCAGGTACACCGTTTCCTCAAATCCGAACCGGTTTTCCGACACGCAGCCTGCCACAATATCCTCTACGTTGATGCCGCGGTAGCTGAGGCGTCCCTCCACCGGTTCCCGTTCCCCTTCATTCATCACATAGCCGTGGACGTTACAGATATTCGTCAATCCTGCCAGCACGCCGGTGCCGTCGGCGTTGCGCAGGCCGCGTTTCACCGAATAGGATTCGTACATTTTGGGATCGATTTGATTGTTCTTTCGATATTCCTCACAGAGGGTGTGAATGGAACTTTCTTTGATACGCAAAGCATCCAGCTCCGTCTTCACAAAACCATCTCCTTTTCTGCATTATCTTTATTGCATTCCTGCATTTAATCCGATTTATTTTACCACAAACCGGGAATCTCGTCAAGTTTTTTGCATTTTTCACAAATTTTTCTTGCAAAACACAGAAAGGAGAAGCCATGAAACGAGCCAGGCTGCTGTTTTTTGGGGCTGTCGCAGGGGGCTGCTTGTTTGTTTGCTTATTGTTGGGGGTACCCTGGACGAAGCAGGAAACGCAGCCGGAAATTACCGTAACCCTGTCTATAAGCGAAACCGGCCAAACCCTGACCCTGCCTTTGGAGGAATATGTGACAGGAGTGCTGCTGGCAGAACTGACCCCCTCCCACCATTCGGAATGCTTTCGGGCGCTGGCGGTGGCAGTACGAACCTTAGCGGTCAAAAATCAAGGCGTGCTTTCCGACGACCCAAGTGTGTTTCAAGGATACTGGACCGCACAGACCGCTTCCGCCAAGCTGGGAGACGCCTACCCTGAAGCCTTAGCCCAAGCACAGGCCGCCGCACAGGACACCGCCGGCACAGTGCTGACCTATCAGGGAGAGTTGGCCTTGACCACCTATTTTGCCTGCAGCAGCGGAGCTACCTGTGCCAGTCAGTGGGTGTGGGGCGGAACTCTTCCCTATCTGGCCGGGGTGGACAGTCCCTGGGACACCGCTTCTTCCGATTACTGCTCCCAAAAGGTGATTTCTGCCCAGGAACTAGCTGAACAGGGAGATGGCGTCCCAAGCATCACCGCTCAGGCAAGCAACGGTTATGTGCTGGCTTTGGAATGGGGGGAGGAAATCCTCACCGGAGAACAGGCCCGGCAGCGGCTGGGGCTGAAAAGCGGATGCTTCACCTTAGAAGAAGGGGAGGACGGCAGTGTCACCGCCACTGTTTACGGCTACGGCCACGGGGTGGGAATGAGCGTTTACGGGGCAAACGCCATGGCCAAGGAGGGAAAAAACTGGGAGGAGATTTTGGCTTGGTACTACCCCGGCTGTCAGATCGAAAAAAACTGAAAAAAGGGATTGACAATCATAAGTCAAGCTGTTATAATAGCTAGGTACTTGCGGCGGTGCTGGAACAGGCAGACAGGCACGTTTGAGGTGCGTGTGTCATTGACGTGTGGGTTCAAGTCCCATCCGCCGCACCAGAAATACGTCTTACAGATCAGATGGTGAATTTGGTTTGTAGGACGTTTTATTTTGTGTGTTTTTGTTTATTTAATTCTATATTTTAGATTATATGCTTTTTATATTGCTATTATTGTTCAGTTTGCGTATCCCTCGAAAATTTGAAAAAATTTTCGAAGTTGACATATCATAGCATATTTTGGCATAAATTTTACAAAAATGG
>CAZWNI010000035.1:9890-10750 GCA_964635385.1 uncultured Oscillospiraceae bacterium | reverse complement strand
CGACGGGTCTGGTGACCAAAGTGAACGCCGGCTTCCAGAAGCTGTTTCATAGATACGACTGCCATTGAAATTTTCCTCCTAAAAAAATTTGGTTCATTCCTCTACCCGTAGACGAGGCTTCGCCAAAGGCGCACCGGGCCCCGCCGCCTACAGGGTATGCGTAATGCTAGGGTATTATAGCACAAATCCCGGCTGAATGCAAGTATTTTTTCCCTTTTTTATCCCTTCCCCTGCCGGAGCGGTTTTCCGGAAAAGGTTCCAAAAAACGGACATCTCGAACGGTACTCTTAACCTAACCTCGTCCCGACAAGGTTGAGGGAAACGCCATGTTTTCCCCTGTTCCTCTCTAAAACCCAAGCCATTCTATGCAATATGCAAATTTGATACTCATATCGTGGTAAATATTGTCATTTTTAATGGGATTGTGTAAAATAAAAGCGAAGCTTTTCAATAGTAACATAAAGGAGGGATACCCATGAAATTTGGCACAGTTCTGCGTAAACTCATTGAAACACATGGTATCACCCAAAAAAGTTTGGCTACGAAATTGAATCTTGCGCCTTCCACCTTGGGCAGCTATGTACAAAACATCAGAGAGCCGGATTTTGAATTGCTCAAAAAAATCGCATCTTACTTTCAGGTAACCACAGATTATCTTTTAGATTACCGCAGCGACGCAGGGAAAAGCGCCCAGGAGGACGAGCTGCTTCAGGTGTTCCGTTTGTTGTCAACCCAGCAGCAGGCGGTCTATCTGGAACAGGGAAAGGCTTTTATCCGTCTTGAAGAACAAGATAAACAAGATGTTACCCCCCCACCCCCCCCCCCCACCCACCACAAACCAACCACACACAATAAACAAA
>CAZWNI010000035.1:6504-9880 GCA_964635385.1 uncultured Oscillospiraceae bacterium | reverse complement strand
CCCCCCCCCCCCCCGAAAACATCACTGAAACTTTATGAATCTTGAAAACTCAACAGAAAACACACAAGCCCAGCGTTTGAAAGACGCCGGGCTTGTATTCTTTTAGGCTTCCTCCCGCTGGGCTATGGGGCAGTATTCCTCTCTGGGACAGACATTCATGTAAGACGGACGGATAATCTTGCCTCGATTGGACAGCTCTTCCAAACGGTGGGCGCTCCATCCGGCAATCCGGGCAATGGCAAAGATGGGGGTATACAGCTCCAGGGGCAGATCCAGCATCCGGTACACAAAGCCGCTGTAAAAGTCTACATTGGCAGAAACCCCTTTATAGATCTTCCGCTCCTTCGCAATGACCTGGGGAGCCAGCCGCTCCACATTTTCGTATAGCTGGTATTCCTTTTGTAGTCCCTTTTCGTCGGAGAGCTTCTTTACAAACCGCTTAAACACCCGCGCACGGGGGTCGGACAGGCTGTACACGGCGTGGCCCACGCCATAAATCAAACCGGCGTGGTCAAAGGCGTCCTTGTGAAGCAGCCGGGTCAGGTAGGCGCGGATCTCATCGTCGTCATTCCAGTCCTCTATCTGCTGTTTCATTTCGTCAAACATCTGCACTACCTTCAGGTTTGCGCCGCCGTGACGGGGGCCTTTCAGGGAACCCAGCGCCGCCGCAATCACCGAATAGGTGTCGGTGCCGGAGCTGGTGACCACATGGGTGGTGAAGGTGGAGTTGTTGCCGCCGCCATGTTCGGCGTGGAGCACCAGAGCGATGTCCAGCAGACGGGCTTCCAGCTTGGTGTAGCTGTGATCCGGACGGAGGCAGTACAGGATATTCTCCGCCGTACTCAGCTCAGGCTGAGGCTGGTGGATAAACAGGCTCTGCCCGCAGACGTAGTGGTTGTAAGCCTGATAGCCATACACCGACAGCATGGGAAACAGGGCGATGAGCTCCAGGCACTGCCGCAGCACGTTGGGCAGGGAAATGTCGTTGGCGTTGTCATCGTAAGAATACAAGGTCAGCACACTGCGGGCCAGGGTGTTCATCATGTCCGGGCTGGGCGCTTTCATAATAATATCCCGGACAAAGCTGGTGGGCAGGGTGCGGTAGCTGGCCAATACATCTTCAAATTCTTCCAGTTGATGTTTGGTGGGCATTTTCCCAAAAACCAGCAGGTAGGCGGTTTCCTCGAAGCCGAACCGATCTTCCTGCACAAAACCCTGGACAATATCTTCTACATCATAGCCCCGGTAATAAAGCTTTCCGTCACAGGGCACAGATACTCCATCCACTATTTTGCTGGAACAAACCTCTGAGATATTCGTTAAACCGGTAAGGACGCCTTTTCCGTTCAGGTCTCGCAGGCCCCGTTTCACATCGTACTGCCGGTAAAGATCCTCACCGATGGGCTGGCCGAGACTGGAGGCTTCAAATAAATCCATGATTTCATCCATGGTTTTTTTCGGAGTTTGATTCAACATATTATTCCTCCCTGTTCAAGTTTTTTTGCCGCTGGACAAGCAAAAAACTTCAGCGATTGTTTTTTATTGTAACAAAATTTCATGAACAGCATATCCACAAAATTTGAATAAATTGTGATGGAAAATTCCCATTGACTTCCAAAATTTCTGAAAAAAATTCAGAATCCACGGCAACGTATCATGGATCCTGAAAAGATATGGTTAAGGAAGTTTTGTGTCTAACCGGTTCAGCTCTTCATGAACGGTGTGGTCCTGGGCATTTTGGGAAATCTTTTCTGCCCTGGCCCGGCGCTTGTCCAGGAATTTGAGCAGGATAAACCCAATTAAAAATGCCGCCTGCACTCCCAAACTCAAATAAGACCACCAGGTATCCTCAATCAGATACCCCATCATGGTGCAGGGCGCCCAAACTGCCAGCAGCAGCCGGTACGCCTTTGGCTCACACCAAAAGCGAAACAGGAAAAAAACGACGGCAACAATCACAAAAATCGTATGGTAAGACAATGACACGAAAGACACCTAACCTTCCTGGAAAATCAAGGGAACAAAAATCTCTGTAGGCGGAACTCACTCTTCCGCCGGCCGGGCAGGACGGTAAAGCAGCAGCAAACCGGTTTCCCGATCCACATTCACCACCCGCTCCTTCCAGGTGCAGACGCCGCCTAATTGGTACAGCACCTGCACTTCCTCCTCCTTCCAGGGAAGGGTGTACTCCACGCTTTGACTGGAAGGGTTGAGGATCACGATAATGTCCTCTTCCTCATTTTTCCGGCGGTAAACCAAAGGATATGGCTCCGTCTGTCCCGCCAAAAACTCCACCGGAGCGCCGCTTTGCAGCGCCGAATGGGTCAGGCGCAGGTTAATCAGCTTCTGCACCGTATGGTACAAAGAACCGGGGGCCGCCTGCTGGCTCTGCACCGTGGGGCGGAAGGGGCTGGGGTCGATGGGGAGATAGAGATCCTCCTGGGGTGCGGTGGAAAACCCGGCGTTCACTCCGTCGTCCCACTGCATGGGGGTGCGGGAACCGGTGCGGTGGTACCCACCCTCTTTGGACGGCAGACCTTCCTGATAGCGCATACCGATTTCGTCCCCGTAATAGAGAAAGGGAGCGCCGGGCATTGTGAACAAAAACAGGAATGCCAGCTTGTTCTCTTCTTCATCCAGGAAATAGGAAATGCGCTCCATATCATGGTTGCCGCTGGGCAGACAGATCAAGCCCTGTCCCCCGCATTCCCGGACAAATTCCTCATACTGGCTCAGGAATGCGCCGATCTCCCCGGCGCCTTTCCGGGAAAAATAGGGGGAGTCGGAACGGAACAGCTCCCAGTACCGGGAAGGGCCGAAATGGAGCAGGAAATCCATGTGAAAACCGGCCCGCAGTGCCCGGCCGGGATTTCCCCATTCCGAGATCATGGCGGCGTCAGGGTAATTTTCGTCCAGAAAAGCCCGGACTTTCTGCCAAAGGCGAATGGTGGCTTCCTGGCCGGGATCGTTTTTCACCAAGCTCCCCGCCATGTCCACCCGGAACCCATCGCAGCCCATCTTCAACCAGAAATCCATCACCTGGATCATGGCGTTGAGGGTGGCCTGCGCCACCGGAGAATCGGAGGATTTCTGCCAGGGTTTTTCCGGGTCGGGATTGGCAAAGCCGTAGTTTAAGGCAGGCTGGGTGGAGAAGAAGTTTACCGCACAGCTTCCGTTTCGGGCCGAGATGCCCCGCAGGCAGCCGGTGGTGTTTTCCACCCCGTTGAAATCCTCCCAAACCGAATCGGTCCAGAGATAGCGGTGGGTGTACTCATTTTCCTGGGGCTTCATGGACTGCAAAAACCAGGGGTGCTCCACCGAGGTGTGCCCGGGAACCAGATCCAGAATCAGCCGCATTTTCCGGCGGTGAACCTGA
>CAZWNI010000035.1:0-6494 GCA_964635385.1 uncultured Oscillospiraceae bacterium | reverse complement strand
AAAAGCTGTTTCATATCCTGATTGCTGCCGTACCGGGGAGCGATGCGGCAGTAGTTTCGCACATCATATCCTGCATCTGCAAAGGGAGAGTCAAAGCAGGGATTGAGCCAAATGGCGTTGCAGCCCAACTGCTGAATGTAATCCAGGCGCTGGATAATGCCTTGCAGATCACCGATGCCGTCCCCGTTGCTGTCCTGAAAAGACTGGGGATAGATCTCATAGAATATTGCATTGTCAAGCCAATTCGGCATAGAAGCGCCTCCTTTGTCTCTTTTTTCTAGTATACCTGTTCGGTTTGCAGATTGCAAGCAAAATTACGCAAAGGGGTCCTTCTGCCATTCCAAGGGAAGGTAGGGGGTGCCGTTGGGCCGGTAGGCCAAAACAGGAGTGCCGGTTTTCTGACACTGCTCCATTACATAGCGGGTGCCGTGGGAGACGCCGTCCCACACCGCCAAAACCAAATCCGCTTCCTTTACAATCTCCCGGTCCCGGATCAACGGGGCACGCCGCCCAAACCGGCCGTAATCCGGCAGCAGCTCAATGCAGGTGATCCCCTTCTGCCGGGCAATCCGCCAAGCTATCTGATCCACTCCCCTGGCGCCGCCGGACACAATGGCAGTGCAGTTCTTGGGCACCAGCGCCTCCAGCCAGGACAGGCGGGACAGATTCACCTCCCGGCTGCCTACAATGGCCACTTTCATGGTATCTTTCCTTTCCTCACCGTTTCCATAAGAAAAGCGAACCTGAACAAGCAGGTCCGCTTTGAAAAAACAAGGTGGATTATTCGCCAAACACCGCTTTGTAGTCCTTCTGGAACTTTTCGATGCCCTGGTCGGTCAGGGGGTGCTTGATCATCTGCATCAGCACCTTGTAGGGAACGGTGGCGATGTCGGCGCCGGCGGCTGCGCAGTCGATCACATGGATAGGATTGCGCACGCTGGCGGAGATGATCTGGCAGTCGATGTCATGCACTGCAAAGATCTCGGCAATGGAGCGGATCAGGTCGATGCCGGGCATGGAAATATCGTCCAAACGGCCCAGGAAGGGGGAAACATAGGTTGCTCCGGCACGGGCGGCCAGCAGAGCCTGGGCGGCGCTGAACACCAGGGTCACATTGGTCTTGATGCCTTCGGCGTGCAGCACTTTGACTGCCTTCAAGCCTTCGGCGGTCATGGGGATTTTTACCACCATATTGGGGTGAATGGCGGCAATTTCCCGGCCTTCTTCAATCATACCGGCAGCATCGGTGGTGGTGGCTTTTACTTCGCCGCTGATGGGGCCATCGACGATGCTGGTGATTTCCTTGATGACTTCGTTGAAGTCACGGCCTTCCTTGGCAATCAGGGAAGGGTTGGTGGTTACGCCGCAGATAATGCCCATATCATTGGCCTGGCGAATTTCTTCTACGTCCGCAGTGTCAATAAAAAATCTCATGGTTCGGTTCCTCCTGTTTTTTTAAGCCATGGCAGTACCAAAGCTGAATGTATCTTTATTATAGTACTATTAGAAGCATTCGTCAAGTAAAAGGAGAGCTTTCGTGAAAATTTTATCCAATATTTACAACAGTTCCGAGGTTTTTCCAAGCAGGAAAAGCGGCCCTCCAATTCCGGAGAGCCGCTGGCAAAAATTATTCCCCAATGGGTTCAAAATCCGCCGCCCCGTGTTTGCACAGCGGGCAGATGAAATCTTCGGGAAGCTCGTCCCCTTCATAGATATAGCCGCAGATCTTGCAGACAAAGCCCTTCCTGCCTTCGGTTTGAGGTTTGGGCTTGACGTTGTTCAGGTAGTAGGTGTAGGTCATGGTGTCCCGGTCGCTCATCACCCGGGCTTCGGTGACCGAGCAGATAAACATGCCGTGAGTACCCAGATCCACATACTGCTCCACCTTCAAAGAAAAGGCGGCATTGATATATTGGGGCAGGATAATCAGCCCATTGTCGGAACGGACGGTGTCCCAGCCGGCAAACTTGTCCGCCGTGCGGCCGCTTTGGAAGCCAAAGTTCTCAAAGACGGAGAAGGGAGCGTCAACAGACAGGCAGTTGACGTTCATCTTCCCGGTCTGCTTGATGACGTGGTGGGAGTAGTTGGTCTTGTTGATGTTCACCGCCACCAAGTTTGGATCGTCGGATACCTGGGTCACGGTGTTGACAATCAGGCCATTGTCCTTTTTGCCGTCGTTGGAAGTGACCACATACAGCCCGTAGCCGATCTTAAACAGGGCGGTCATATCGCTCTTATCCGCACTTTCAGAAGAACGGGCAATATATTCCCGGCAGAGCTCCTCCGCCATAGCCTCCAGCTCCTCCTGGCTCCGGGTGTTTAAGGCGGACTGAATCTTCACGGTGGTATTCAGCCAGTTAATCTTCTTGCAACCTTCCAGCTTCTGCTTCATGACCTTGGCGGCCAAGGGGGCCCAGGAGCCGTTTTCCATCAGGCCGACCGTGCGGTTCTGGAAATTGCGCTCGGTGAGGTGGTCGATAAACTGCTTCATAAAGGGGAAGATGTCGGCGTTGTAGGTGGTGGTGGCCGGCACCAGCTGCGTGTACCGGAAAGCACTGCTCACCGCTTCGGCCATATCGCACCGGGCCAAATCGTACACCAGCACCTTGGGACAGCCCTTCCGCTGGAGTTTTTCCGCTAGCTGTTCCACCGCCCGTTTGGTGTGGCCGTACACCGAGGTGTAGGCAATGACAACACCCTCCGATTCCGGAGTGTAGGAGGACCAGAGGTTGTACTTTTCCAGATAATGGCCCAGATTCTCCTTCAGCACCGGGCCGTGAAGGGGGCAGATCATGGCGATGTCCAGTCCGGCGGCCTTCTTCAGCAGGTTCTGCACCTGGGCGCCGTACTTGCCCACAATGCCGATATAGTACCGGCGGGCTTCGTCGTCCCAGTCTTCCTCCACGTCCAGTGCGCCAAATTTACCGAAGCCGTCGGCGGAAAACAGTACTTTATCGGTGCTGTCATAGGTGACGATGACCTCCGGCCAATGCACCATGGGCGCAGTGACAAAGGTAAGCTGGTGCCTGCCCAGAGAAAGGGTGTCCCCTTCCCCTACCACCAGTTTCTGGTTCTCTAGAGTGGCGCCGAAGAAATTCTCGATCATGGCGAAGGCTTTGGCGGAAGCTACCACCGTGGTGTCGGGATAGACGGACAGGAAGTTTTGAATATTGGCGGAATGGTCCGGTTCCATATGCTGGACGATCAGGTAGTCCGGCTTTTTGCCGTCCAAAATGTTTTCCAGGTTGTCCAGCCATTCATGGGTGTATCTAATGTCCACAGTATCCATCACTGCGATTTTCTCGTCCAAAATCACATAGGAGTTATAAGACATCCCATTGGGAACGGTGTACTGTCCCTCAAATAAATCTACCAAATGATCGTTGACGCCTGCATATTGAATGCTGTCGGTTACGGTTACCATTTGCAAAAAACCTCCATTCTGTTTCCAAAAGCGGTCAACCGCTTACTTTTTTAGTATACCATTTTTTTCTTCCATTCGCCACCGGAATGGTGTTAAAAAACTGTAAATCAAGGAACACGACAGAAACCTGTTTTCACCGTCTGTCGCCGGTTTCCTTTTTTCTTCCCAAAATAGGCCAAAGCCCTGCCCACTTTGAAAGGGGCAAGGCTTTAAGGCTTTGATTCCATTTCAACTTTTCTTTAGCCCTTTCGGAACAAGAGGGGGTTCAAATTTCCCCTGCTCCGGGACAGCTGTTTTCCAAAGGGTTTATTCCGCCACCACGCTGATGCGCTGCTGAATGTGGCTGCCCTTGATTGCCTCGTCCACCATGGCGATGGCGTAGTCCGCATAGCTGATGACGCTTTCTCCCTTGGAATTTAAGGTCAGTTCCTCCCCACCCAGAATGTACTTTCCGGTGCGGGCGCCCTCTGCCTGGAAGTCCCCGGCAGGGCTGAGGTAGGTCCACTTCACGTCGGAGCGGGTGCGCAGCTGAGCCAAGGCTTTTGCCATGGCGGCTGCCAGGGGCTTGAAGGCGTCGGGAAAATCCGGGCCGTCGGCAACACAGGCAGTGTGTTCCGGATTGACGTACAGGCTGCCTGCGCCGCCCACCACCAACAACCGGGTATGGGTGCCGGACAGGATGTCGCACAAATGCTGCAAAGACGTGCTGTGCTGGGGAAGGGTTTCTTCCGTCCAAGCGCCGAAGGCGTCGATCACCACGTCGTAGCCTGCCAGGTCGGCGGTGGTGAGGTCAAACAAATCCTTTTGGAGCGCAGTTTGCGCAGCAGTTTGGTTTTCTCCCCGCACCACAGCGGTGACTTCCACGCCCCGGTTCACGGCTTCTTTCACAATGAGTTTTCCGGCTTTGCCATTGGCGCATACAACTGCAATTTTCATCTTAAGTTCCTCCTTTTGCTTGCGGTGTTTTTCCGCTGCAAATTACCTTTTCCTAATTTCAAAGCCTTGAACCGGCCGATTCCCTTAGCTCTTGTCTATAGTATAGCCGGGGATTCTCTGCCCGTAAAGTACGCACTTTTTTGTGGTGTAGTAACTTTCCGGTAACAATTCACCGTTACCTCCGGGAAACTTTTGCATCATTGCCAGGGATTTGAGGCTTTGGAGGAAGAAAAAACTTTTCAGCAAGTTGGTTTCCGGCAGCACTATTGACTCTTTTTAGGCGGTAGGGTATAATCAGGATGCTAGTTTCTAAAAGAAAGAATTGGAAAGGAGCCGCCCACATGAGTGAAGAAAAAGCGGTAAAAGAATTGCCGGCCTGCCCGGTGGAAACCACCCTGACCCTCATCGGGGACAAATGGAAGGTGCTGATTTTAAGGGACCTGCTCCCCGGCACCAAGCGGTTCGGCGAGCTGAAAAAGTCCATCGGCAAGGTCTCCCAAAAAGTGCTCACCGCCCAGCTTCGGGACATGGAGCAAAACGGGCTGGTTCACCGGGAGGTGTACCCGGAAGTGCCCCCCAGAGTGGAATACTCCTTAACCCCCCTGGGCATGAGCCTCAAACCCATTTTGGACGCCATGCAGAATTGGGGCGAGGAGTACAAAGCCAAAAACGCCCGGAGTTGATTTCGAAAATAAGCCAGGCAGAACAGCGCCCATAAAGAAAAAGCAGCAGGGAGCCTTCCTGCTGCTTTCTTATTTTCCTCCCATTTCCTCACGGCCGCGGCTGGGCGGCCCGTCGAATGACGGTGCCCGGCTCCAACCTGGTTTCACAGGGCAGCCAGGCCACCATTTCCGCATGGCAGGCGTTGGAGATGGGGTTGCGGTCCTCGTCCTCCAGGGCCGTCACCGGGACGGACAGGAAGTGCGCTCCGGGGATCACCGCCTCCAGGGTCTCCCCCACCGAGAACTTATTGCGCTGAGCCACCTTCAGCCAGCCCTCCTGCCAGTCCAGAACCACGGCGGCGGACTCATAGCCCCGGATATATCCCACTTTATCGTAATACTGATCCGGTCTGCCGAAGTAAAAGCCGGTGGAGTACCGGCGATGGCTCACCTTCCGCACCTCCTGACCCAGCCACTCCGGGAGGGTCCAGTTTTGAGGGTGGGCCAGATAGTCCTCCAGCCCCATTCGGTAGGCGTTGGTCACCACCGCCACATAGTAAGCGGACTTGGCCCGTCCCTCAATTTTCAGGCTGGACACCCCAGCCTGCACCAGTTTGTCCAGATGCTCGATCATGCACAGATCCTTGGCGTTGAGGATATAGGCCCCGCCCTCCGGCTCCTCCACAATGGGGAAGTATTCCCCGGGGCGCTTTTCCTCCACCAGATGATATTTCCACCGGCAGGGCTGGGCGCACTGGCCCCGGTTGGCGTCCCGGTCGGTGAGGTAGTTGGAGATCAGGCACCGGCCGGAAACGGACATACACATGGCTCCATGGACGAACACCTCCAGCTCCAAATCAGCAGGGGTTTTGGCCCGAATCTCGGCGATCTCTTCCAGGCTCAGCTCCCTGGCCAGCACCACCCGTTTGGCTCCCAGCTCATAGAAGGCACGGGCCGTTTGAAAGTTGGTGATGCCGGACTGGGTGGAGATGTGCAGTTCCATGCCGGGGGCATACTGCTTGGTGAGCATCAGCGCCCCCATGTCGTTGATAATCACGGCGTCCACCCCGATCTGCTGTAAATAGGACACGAACCGAGGGTACCGCTGGATCTCATCGTTGCGCTGGAGGGTGTTGGCGGCGACGTATACCTTCACTCCTTTTTGGTGGGCAAGCTCCACGCCCAGAGCCAACTGTTCCGGGTCAAAGTTAGGCACGCCGCCCCGCATTCCAAACTCCTTCCCCGCCAGATACACTGCGTCGGCGCCGTACTGCAAAGCCGCCTTCAGCCGCCCCAGATCCCCGGCAGGGGCCAGCACTTCCGGGCGGGATTGAACGTTTTCTTCCATCTTCATTCTCCTATCGAATCTGCCGCAAGAAAACCGGAAGCAGGGCTTCCGGTCTTCTGAATCTGTTTGCTTTCTTCTGCTTCGCCGGTTCTCAGCCGGTGGTGATCCCCACCTGTTCGCAGTT